>JABGRQ010000226.1 GCA_018648225.1 Chloroflexota bacterium | reverse complement strand
AAAACTCTCGGCAATCAAAATCAGGCGCGGTGCGCTCCAATCAATCTCAATTTCCATGCCCAGGGTTTCCTGTGCGGCCAGCGTGAAATCACCTTTATGATCGACAAGCCAATCCAGATAAAACAAGCCCTGGTTGATAACGTTCTCTTTAGTGGTTTTCTTGTATTCAATGATCGTTGGGAAACCGTCTTGGTCAATGCCAAGAGTATCAATGCGTCCACGTTGGCGGTCACCAGTGGTGAATTCGCTGCCGATGAAATGCACGCCCAGAAATTGTAACAAGTTAGCCTCGAATAGTCGCTGAAGTTCTCGTTCACTTGCAAAAGAAGCAGGTTTGATTTGTGAAACTGGTTCATCAATTTGGATTTGGTACAGTGGCATGGCATCTCCCCTTGAGAGAAATTGGAATATTGCTAATTATTTTTCTAAGTGTAGTGCAAAACGCTTGCGAGTGCAAATCAAATTGGTCGATTAGCCAACAGTTCTGATGTTCGCGCAGCCAATCGGCAACCCGTTTGGCGTCTATCTGGGATTGCGCCACTTGTAAGGTAAGTTCAATCCCTTGGAGGTTGCTGACCGTGAGGGTGATGCCATTGTGCTGCAATGACAAAGCCACCGCACAATCCCGGTGCGTTTATTGCCATCCAAAAAAGCATGATAATTATCCAAAGATTCCATCAGCGCCGTGGCTTCGCTGAAAAAGTCGGAATACAGTTCTTTGGCATCATAAGTATACATCGAACTATCCGCTCCTCCCCTTTTTCGTAATCACCCATCGCTTGACATATCGGTATCGGATAGATGATAATACAACCTATCCGATACCGATTGGAGAACGTCATGCTCGAAGAACGTCTACTGAAACGTTTGAATGAAAAAAAAGCCCAACTGGACGCTCTGCGCCCCCTGCCTGCGGGAATCCTGGCGCGCCTGCGGCAGCAGTTGGATTTGGAGTGGATCTATAACTCCAACGCCATCGAAGGCAACACGCTAACCTTGCAGGAAACACGCTTGATCCTGGAGACTGGCCTGACCATCGGCGGCAAGAATTTGCGAGAGCATTTCGAAGTCATCAATCATCGTGAAGCCATTGCGTATGTGGAAGACCTGGTGAAGCAAGTCGCAGAGGTCACGGCCCATCACATCCGCCAAATCTACAAACTGGTGTTGAGCCAAATTGATGATGAAAACATTGGTCAATATCGCAAAACACCGGTGCGAATTGCGGGCGCCAAACATACCCCGCCAGATGCTTGGGAAATCCCACAGTTGATGATGGATTGGGGGGATTGGCTGGCCCGGGAGAGAAAATTGCAACACCCCGTTATTCTGGCAGCGCTGGCCCATCATCGCCTGGTATCCATCCATCCTTTTGTGGATGGCAATGGCCGCACGGCGCGCTTGTTGATGAACGTTGTCCTGATGAAATCAGGTTATCCCCCCACGGTGATTGAGCGCATCCACCGCCAACAGTATTACCGGATTTTAGCGCAGGCGGATGCGGGCAATCCGGCTCCATTGGTCAATTTTGTAGGGCGCGCCGTTGAGCGCAGCCTGATTTTGTATCTCGATGCCATCCAACCCCAGACAAGTGCGCCGGACGATGATGAAACCTGGCTCCCGTTGCGTCAAGCAGCGCAGGGCACACCCTACAGCCAGGACTATCTCAGCCTGTTAGCTCGCAAAGGCCGCCTGGAGGCCGTCAAACGCGGTCGCAACTGGTATACCACGCATAAAGCGGTCGCCGCATATCTCCGTTCTTTGGAAGATGATACCGGATGAGGGAAACCGGGCCTGGAGATTTTCACCCCAGGCCCTTTTGTCCTAATACAGCAGTGTAATCGCTCGCAAACGGTCGCAGCGCACTGGAATCATCACACCATGCGGTTGAAACTGCACCAGCGCCCAACCCAATACTACTGATAACACGCGCACGCGGCGATCCAAGATGCTGGCCCGCACTTCACGGATTTCACCATCCCAGGGCGGCAGGTCAGCGGGGATCTTCAAGGCTTGCAGAATTTCGTTGGGGGTCATTGCTCACACTCCTTTTCCAGATTGCTGATCATGTCTTTGGCGGTCTCCTGAATGCGCTGCATATGCGCCAGGATCAGGGCCGCATCCACGCCATGCAGGGCGACGTAGTTGGGGCTGGCGAGATCATCCAGACCAAAATAGCGCCCGACGACATACGCTACGGATTCGGCTTCGAGTTCTTCGATCTGTTGGCTGCGCTGTAACCCTCGCTGCTGGTGCATCAACTCGTGGGCAATCTCATGGATCAGGGTCTTGGTGCCTGCCTGGGGGGAGAGTTCAATCACACCCCCGCGGCTGATGCCCTGAATTTCGCCGGATAATTCCTGCACGTTGACGCGAATGTCGTTCTGTTCGGCAAACGCCGTCAGGCGCGCTTGCAGTTCAACGTGCTGCTGGGGACTTTTCCATTCGGGCGGCAGCGGCAGCGGTTCGCCTTCCGTCTGGCTGATGTCGAAGACAAATACCACGCGGAAGTTGACCAGCTTGGCATAATCGCTGTCTTCCTCCTGCACCTTCCGAAAGATCGGCGCCAGGATCGGAATGCCGCTTTCGCCCTTGCGCACGAAACGCCCCATTTTCTTCCAACGTTGGAAGCCCGCCACACGCGTGGCTTCCGGTTTCTGAAAACGGATCAGCCAGATATTGTGCGAGCTGTACTGGTGAAAGCGGGCGCAGCTTTCCAGATAGTCCGTCATGACGCTACTGACGCGCGCCTGATCGGTAGCCTCGGCCAGGGTTTGGATATATGCCCGTATCTGTCCGTTGAGTTGAGTGGACGTGAAGCGGGGTTGTGTGTGGGTCATCGAAATACTCCTTTTGAATAGAAAAGGGCGCAGAGTTGATGTCTGCGCCCCGATGAAATTGCTCATCCAGTGGATAGCTAGAGAAACAAGCGATAGATTTCGGGATACTGGCGCACAGTTTCAATCTGCGTCAGCAGCCATTGGACATACCGCGTCTGCCCAATATCCCCCACGGCCAAGCCACAGGCCTGCAGGATCTCTGCATCGCTCAGGTGATATTGATAGACACACTGCGCCAGCCATACGGCCAGCTTCTTCATTTGGGACATGATTTATGCTCCAATCAGGCAAAGCCCAGGTTGCGTTCTTTAAGCGAAACATAATAGCCCTGCCCGATCACCAGATGATCCAGCACCTGAATGTCGAGCAGTTTGCCCGCATCCACGATATTATGAGTCACGGCGACATCATCGGGGCTGGGTGAAGCGTCCCCGGACGGATGGTTGTGGGCTACCAGGATCGCCGGGGCATTCTCGGCCACCGCTTTGCGGAAGACTTCGGCGATGCGCACTTGCGAAGCGTTGACACTGCCGCGGTAGAGCGCCACCAGCGCCATCACGCGGTTGCGGGTATCGAGCACCAGCACCCACAGTTCTTCGTGATCCAGGGGCTCCAGAAAGGGCTGTAGCAGGACGTAGGCA
>JABGRQ010000225.1 GCA_018648225.1 Chloroflexota bacterium | reverse complement strand
CGAAGTCTATCACCGTTTTTGCTATCTTTGTTTGCTCTCCGACAAACTGCTAGAACATCAGGGTGTTTATTTCATCCAGCGATTCGCGCGAGGGGCGAATGCGATCAGGGGTCAGGCGATTGAGCGGCTCATCAGGGAGATTATAAAGATCAAAGAGTGATTCTTGGTTTGTATCAATATAGATCAGGCCGGTAAGCAATTCCTGGCGGCGGTTGGCATCTTCGAGCATACACAAGATGCTTGATCGATCTGTAGGATCGTAATCTTTATCTACTTTGCGCAGCATGATGCGCGAGCCATCGTGCATGGTTACTTCTTTGGCTTCACCATCTTCATAGTCCACCATGATCTCTTCGGCCACAGGGACATAGGAAAGATCGTGCAATGCCACTTCGTGCTCGCGCCCCCAGGCATAGGAGTGATGCGAGTCATCCTGGTTATTGAAAGTCACACATGGACTAATAATATCCAACACGGCGATACCAGGATGATTTAACGCGGCTTTCAGTAATTCGCGCACCTGTTTGGGGTCACCGGCAAAAGAACGTGCCACAAAAGTTGCATTGCTGATCACAGCTTCCCAAACAATGTCAATCGGCATATACTGATTCTGCCCTTGCCCCTTGAGGGCAAGGCCTTCTTCTGCCGTGGCAGAAAATTGTCCCTTTGTTAAACCATACACACCATTATTGGCAATAATATACACAAGTGGCAAATTGCGGCGCATCACATGTTTGAACTGCCCCATCCCAATGCTGGCGCTGTCGCCATCGCCGCTCATGCCAATTCCTGTCAGAGAGGTATCTGCAAACATGGTTCCCGTAGCCAGCGAGGGCATACGCCCATGCAGGCCATTGAAACCAAATGCCCGATCGAGAAAATATGTTGGCGCTTTACTAGAACAGCCAATACCACTAAATTTAACAATATCTTCAGGGGTTATGTTCAGTTCATAGCAAGCTGTAATGATCTGACTGGTAATGGAGTTATGACCACAGCCCTGGCAAAGGGTCGTAGAAGCGCCACGATAATCTGATTTGGATAGATTGACTAAATTCACTTTCAGAGGCTTCGCAGTCATTTTAGTTGCGCTCCTTATTCAAGATTGCATTCTCAATCCATGCGGCGGTCATTGGAAGGCCATCGTTATGGGGAATTGAAATCAGGCTCATGGCGCAATCCGGCACTTCAATGGTCAGTATCTGGTGCAATTGCCCATCGCGGTTCATTTCAATGACATAAACACGTTCGTGCGCACGAATGAATTCACGCACGGTATCATTAACCGGCAACGCGCGCAGGCGTAAATAATTGACCCCGGAACCATCTGCCTGCAAATGATCTTGCGCTTCCCTTACCGCCGGATCGGTGGAGCCAAATGCAATCACGCCTATCTTAGCGCCGTCAACGGAAGTGATCTCGGCATCGGGAACCGCGCTGCGGGCCAACTCAAATTTGCGATTCAGTCGGTCCATATTCTTTTCCCATTGATCGGGTTCTTCACTGTAATTGGCATAATCATCATGGCCGGTGCCGCGAGTGAAGTAGCCACTCTTAGGATGGCGATTGCCCGGAACCGTACGATAGGGAATACTATCGCCATCAATATCCAGATAACGTCCCCAATCTTCTAATTTATCCAGATCATCTTCCCAGAGTACTTTGCCGCGATCAATAGGTTTATTGGGGTACTCAAAGGGTGGAGTCATCCACTGGTTCATGCCTAAATCCAGATCGCTGAGAACCAACACCGGGGTTTGGAATTGCTCAGCCAGATCAAAGGCTTCCCAACCAAATCGAAAACACTCATTTACCGAGCCAGGCAACAGCACCACATGCTTCGTATCGCCCTGGCCCAAAAAATAAGATAGGTTAATATCACCTTGTGAGGTGCGCGTGGGCAACCCCGTGCTGGGCCCCATGCGCTGAACATTCCATATCACCACTGGAATTTCAGCAAAATAGGCCAGACTGACGTATTCAGACATCAAACTGATGCCTGGCCCCGAGGTTGAAGTCATTGAACGCAAGCCCCCCCAACCCGCGCCAATCGCCATGCCAACTGCCGCCAACTCATCTTCGGCCTGCACGATCGCGAAAGTATGTTTGCCCGTTTCAGGATCCTTGCGCAATTTAGGAGAATATTGATTAATAGCTTCCGCTACACCAGTAGCGGGTGTAATAGGATACCAGCCCGTAAACTGAACGCCCCCATAAATTGAACCTAATGCGCCAGCCGTATTCCCGCTGGTCATTATATACCCACTGGTGGCATCCATTGGCGCAACACGATAGGGGTCTGTTTTTTCAAGATTCTCTGCCGCCCAGGCCATAGCGCTTTTGACAATATTGAAATTCAGATCAATCGGCTTTTGCTTGCCTTTGAAGTGAAATTCCAGTGCTTGATAAATTTTATTGGCGTCAATATCAAGCATTTGCGCCAGCACACCCACATACACGAAATTAGCGACATAAGAACGCAAATTGCTCGGAGCATCCGATTCCTTCGAGAGTTTCTTTACCGGCATTGGATATACGGTAATATCATCCCGATTGATTGGCTGCTTGACATCATCCGCGTAAAAGAAAACGCCACCCGGCTCAACCAGCGCCAGATCGCGGGCAAAAGTTTTCGGGTTCATGGCGATAACAATTTCTGTTGTTTCGCTGCGGGCAATATACCCATCCTTATTCACGCGGATGGTATACCAGGTGGGCAATCCCTGAATATTTGAAGGGAAGAGATTTTTCCCCGATATTGGAATACCCATTTTGAAAAATGCGCGCAAAAGGGTTACATTTGAAGTCTGGCTCCCAGAGCCATTCTCGGTACCCACGGTGATCGAAAACTCATTCACCACCGGCTGAACAGAAGTTCGATTTGGTGTTTGTGATGGATCAGTTGACATGTATCTCCTCAAAACCACTCTATTATATAGGCAAATCTAGTCCAATTAGGATGTAAACACTCCTACCATTCGGGCGATTCAACTCCCGGGCGATGGTACAGCAGATCAGTATGTTCCACTAAAGCCAGGTATCCAGCTTCAATATCGCCGGTGCGCAGTGCATCGACCATTTTCTGATGGTAATTCCATACTTCTTGCAGATATTCATAATCGGCATACACATTCAAACCAATGGCTTCGTATGCCTCCCAATAAGCTTCTAAGATTCCTAGAACGAAGGTGTTTTCCAAACAGCGATAAATAGATAGATGAAATTCCCGATGTTCATAATGGGGAATACGAATCGGCGTGTCGCGCAACCTTTTCCAGGCGGCATCAATCAAGTTTTGAAGGATTACAAAATCTTCTTCGCGAAGCCGAGAGGCAGCTTCATGCCAGTAGCACATCTCCACGCGCGTGCGCAGCCCGGAGAATTGATCAAAATTGCTACGATCAACTTGAATGGCGTAGGATAATGCCTGCCAAACCGCGGGCAAAAAACTAAACTCCTGGCGCCGAATCCCCGTTCGAGGGCGCACGTCCACCAAGCCCAGCGCTTTGGCAACTTCAAGCTGCTCTCGCAAGCGGGCAACACTTACACCCAATTTGTCGCTGAGCACATTCATGGCTGGGAGTTGTTGTTCTTCAGGATTCGCCTGAACCGTCTCCGCTAAATATTCAAAAAACTCGGATGGGGTGCGCCAATAGGCCATAGAGCCGCCTTGTATCTTATAAATATGATTAATATGAACAATTAGAATAATTGTAGCACGCCAAGAATTGCGGGTCAAGAAAATTTATATATTTCACTTAAAAAAGTCGGATAAAAAAGAGTGCGGGATCGCCTCATTGGCTCCCGCACTCTTTTTTGACTTCTCGCAGATCGCAAGAAGAATCAACCGTTCAACACATCCAGCGCGGCAGCAGCCATCAGGGCCGCGGCGCGCGGCAGGGCGGCTTCGTCGAAGTCAAATTTGGGGTGATGGTGTTTGGCGTCCAGGTTTTTCTCTGGATTGGCCGAACCCACCAAAAAATAACAGCCGGGGATGTCGTCCATCATATAGGCCATGTCTTCCGAACCCATCGTCTGGAATTCAGTCATCAGATTTGCATCCGGGAACATTTTGGCAGCCACATTTTGAACTTTTTCAACCAGCGCCGGGTCGTTATCTACGGCAAGGGTAATATCATCAATTACAATCTCTGTCGAGCAGCCCAACGCCCCGGCAACGCCCTCCACAATTTCACGGAAACGGCGCAAAACCATTGCGCGAATTTCGGGATCAAAGGAGCGAATTGTGCCATCCAAATCTACATAGGGCGGAATCACATTATGGGCCGAGCCGCCATGCACGCTGGTCACGCTGACCACGGCAGTTTCCACCGGGTCTGCATTGCGAGCCACAATAGTTTGTAATGCCATGATAATTTGTGCCGCCGTTACCACCGGGTCAACAGCGGTGTGCGGTAAAGCGCCGTGCCCACCGCGTCCGGTGATACGCACCGAAAAAGTTTCCGAAGCTGCCATGGTTGGCCCCGCGGCAGCCGCGATCCAACCCACGGGCTTTTCATTCCAAAGATGCAAGGCCAATGAATAATCCGGGCGTGGGTTTTGCAATACACCTTCTTCAACCATGCGTTTTGCACCGCCCAGGCCTTCTTCGGCGGGCTGAAAAACCAATTTCACCGAACCCGCTAACTCGGACTGATGGGCATGGAGCAAGCGCGCCACGGTCAGGCCAATGGCCGTATGTCCATCGTGCCCGCAAGCGTGCATCACGCCAAGGGTTTGTGAAGCATATTCGGCGCCAGTTTCCTCCTCGATAGGGAGCGCGTCCATGTCGAAGCGCAACAACACCACCGGACCAGGCCGCTCCCCTTCGATCATGGCAACCACGCCGGTTTCCGCGATCCCGCTGGCAACTTCCAGCCCCAACGCGTTTAATTCCCTGGTCACAATCCCCGCGGTGCGAACTTCCTGAAATCCCAGTTCAGGATGTCGATGAAAATCGCGGCGCAAATTACGCGTGTAGTCAAATATCGCTTGAGCTTCTGACAAAAAGTCTGGCATTGCTGATCCTTTCGGCTTTGTGGGGTTGGATGAAATAAAAAAAACACCAGGCTCATCTCTAAGCAGATCTGCTCCCGGTGTCGGAAATTACATACGCCTTTTGGGTGGGTTTCAATTCCCCGTGGGCTACTGCCCGCGAGGTTTAATCTCGTCGTTAGGGAATTCCTTCCGACCCTGTTCGCCGAGGTCAACTTTTACAGTATCTGCCAAGGGATTCACCTGAATGACTTTGCCTTCGCCTAAAGGAGTGGCAACAATGCGTTTGAGCTTTGGCATGCGTTTGCGGGCTTCATCATAAAATTCGTACTCATGCTGCAAACAACAGCGCAAACGCCCGCACATCCCGGTGATTTCGGACGGGGCCAAAGAAACATTTTGCACCTTAGCCATTTTGATCGATATGGGGATAAATTCTGTCATGTGCATGGTGCAGCAGCGGGTTTCCAGGCCACAAGCCCCCAAACCACCGATAATTTTGGCTGCATCACGCGGGCCAATTTTGCGCAAGCTCACTTTGGTGCGATATTCTTCTTGTACAGCCTTACGCAACGGGGTCATATCCAGCTTGTCATTTCCATCAAGGGTGTGCAATACGGTCAAGCGGTCGCCATTCAGGGTAAATTCTGCGGCAATAATTTTTACGCCAGCGAGTTTGAGTTCACCAAGTTGTTGGCGACAATATTCAATTACTTCAACTTCTTTTTCTTCCCACGCCTGGCGCGACACAAGATCACGCGGCGTAGCTGTACGCAAAACTGGCTTCATATCATCTTGTTTGCCGATTGCATGAGCGTCCGTAAGAATCTGAACAACTTTGCCTAATTGCTGGCCGCGGCTGGTGTCAACAATCACATGATCGCCAACGACAATATCTGAAAATTGAGTAGCATCAAAATGGTAAACTTTGCCTACTTTTTGGAAACGGATACCAACGATTTTTTCAGTCATGCGCTAATTCTACCGCAAAACAAAAAAGATGCAGGTCAAATACTCCGGGGCTCCGGGAATCCCCGTGGTGGTTATCTCACGACATTTCCTAAAGAGCCAATCTGCCTGCATTTCTTTATTGCTGGAACTCAACCACTATCCCACAAATTCGATAGGGATGACATTATCCTGCCGCAGGGCGGCCACGCTTACTTTGGCAGCCACATCTTCAGCGATTGCGCGTAAGGCTTTGGCTACCGGGCTGTCTGGATGGGAAACAACAACAGGCTTGCCGCTATCGCCGCCCTGACGAACAGTGGGGTCCATCGGGATTGCGCCAATAAAGGGCACACCGGCTTCTTTGGCAAGTTTTTCACCGCCGCCGCTGCCGAAAATATCCATTTTGGTGCCATCGGGGAGTTCGAGGAAGCTCATATTTTCCACCACCCCGAGGATGCCCACATTGAGTTCGCGGAACATTTCGAGGCCGCGGCGGGCATCATCCAGGGAGACTTCTTGCGGCAAGGTGACGATCACGCCGCCGCTGAGGGGTAACGATTGTGACAGGCTCAACTGGGCGTCACCTGTGCCCGGAGGCAGGTCAATTACCAGATAATCCAGTTCATCCCAAAGCACATCGGTGAGGAATTGGCGAATAGCAGAGTGCAGCATTGGCCCGCGCCAAATGAGCGGCTGCCCGGGTTTTACGAGGAAACCAATCGACATCAATTGCACACCGTAGGCTTCTGCCGGGACAAGTTTATCTTCTCGGGGTGGGGGCAATTTATCAACGCCCATCATCATGGGGATATTGGGGCCGTAAATATCGGCGTCGAGTAGACCGACGCGCGCGCCGCTCTGTGCCAATGAAACTGCCAGATTGACAGCAACGGTGCTTTTACCAACGCCACCCTTCCCTGAAGCCACAGCAATCGCATTTTTAACAGGAACCTCTAAGAGGCCGCGCGTGCGTCCATCGCTAGGGACGCTGGCATCCATTTTAATATCCACGCGCTCAACACCGGGAACGGTTTGTACCGCGGCCAGAGCGTCATTCTTCATCTTGTCTTTCATGGGGCACGCCGGCGTGGTCAGCATGATGGTAAAGCTGACCGCGCCACCATCAATTTTGAGATCCTGAATCATCTTGAGAGAGACCAAGTCTTTGCGCAGATCAGGGTCATCTACAGTGCCCAGGGCAGCCAAGACGGCTTCTTGTGATACTTTTTCTTTGGACATATAAGAACCTACCAAACCTATGAGGCAATTACCTAGATGTAATTGCGCGAGAGTAATTCTGTTGTTTCGGCGCTGCGGAGATTTCCGAAGCGCCACAATTTTCTATTGAAATTGTTTATATCATGCGAATCTTAGTAAATTGTAAGAAATGCTTAAATGCAAACTGGGGAGGGCTGCCTCCCCAGTTTATGGGCTTTATGTTTTCTTTTTTGAAGCCGCTTTTTTCGCTTCTTTTTCAGCACGCGCGTCAAATTCTTTTTGTGAGTTCAAAGGGCGAATACCGTCGTAGTATGCGGCTGGTTTAAGTAATTTTTCTCTATCGTAGATATTATTTGTCAGCCGCTCGTAAACGGCTAATTCGTAATCGTGATCCATTTTGATCGCGTCAAATGGGCAGAATTCGGCACAAAAACCACAATTCATACAAATATCAACATCGATATAGAATTCCGCTGGTACTGGCACTGGGCGCCCGGTCTTCGGGTTCGTCGAACGTTCAATCCAAATGCAATGTGGGGGGCAAACTTTGGCGCAGATGCCACACGATGTGCAGCGGATGACTTGCTCGCCTTCTTCATCTTCGTCGTAGACTAGGAAAGGCACAAAACGAAATTCTTCCGGAGTAGGCAGTTTTTCTTCGGGATATTGCACGGTAAACAGACCGCGCGCGTCCTTGCTCATGCGGTATGCAATTCCTTCTTCTGTATGGTAGCGTTTTTTGCCCCATTTGATGTCGTCAATATACGTATCCCAGAAATGTTTCCAGGTTACGCCGAGTCCTTTGAGTATTCCTTTACCGTACATACAAGTTCTCCTGTTACCTGTCGGTTTCGCCCAAAACGATGTCAATCGAGCCGAGGACGATGATAGCATCGGCGATCTTATCGCCTTCACACATTTTGCTCAGGGCTGTCAGGTTGATGAACGATGGCGCTCGAACATGATACCGCCACGGATTGGGACCGCCATCGGCGACCACATAAAAGCCCAACTCGCCTTTGGGGCCTTCAACACGCCCGTAGGCTTCGCCAGCGGGCACACGCATTGAATAACGCGGCTTGCCAAGACAGTTATCGCATTCGGGAATGCTATTCAACGCTTGCTGCAAAATGCGAATACTCTGGCGGATTTCATCCAGACGCACCAGATAGCGGTCGTAGACATCGCCGTGGTAACGCACAGCAACATCGAAATCAAAGCGATCGTAGACGCTGTAAGGATCAGCACGGCGCACATCATAGGGTACGCCAGAAGCGCGCAGCACCGGGCCAACCGCCGAATAAGCAATCGCTTCTTCAGGGGTCAGCACACCAACACCTTCACAGCGGGCACGGATGATCTCGTTTTCAGTGAGGTAACGATCGAGTTCGTCAATTTGGCGAGGCAAGCGCTCAAAGGCCAGACCCCGCATCATTTCATGAGTCCCCGGCGGGAGGTCGCGCGCGACCCCGCCAAAGCGGTAGTAGTTGCACATCATGCGCGATCCAGACACGGCTTCAAAGATATCCAGAATTAGCTCGCGCTCCTTAAGCGCATAAAGCATCGGTGTGAAGTATGCGCCAAGGTCATTGAGCAGCGCGCCGATCGCCATGAGGTGATTGGAAATGCGCGTGAACTCAGCCATAATCACGCGGATATATTTGGCGCGATCCGGTATATGGGTTGTGTCGCCGAGCAGTTTCTCGACGGCCAGCACGTAGCCAAAGTTGTTACTCATCGAGGAGAGATAATCAAGGCGATCGGTGAAGGGGATGTTCATCAGGTAAGTGTTGCGTTCACCGATTTTCTCATGGTTGCGATGCAGATAGCCCATCACGGGTTCAAGTTTGACGATGGTCTCACCATCCAGAGTGGCAACCATGCGAAAAACGCCGTGCGTAGAAGGGTGCTGCGGACCCAGGTTGACCACTACATGCTCGGTTTGCAGGTCTTCATCAGTAGCGATATTTTGCATTCCGGAATAGAGAGCAGTCTCTCCTTCGGGAGTCCAATTCTCAGGGGTAAAATCCTGGGGATAGGCTACATTTTTATTGAAAACCATTTTATCTTCGCTACGAGAAACGTCACCGCCGGGCCAACGCGTATCAAAGGGTTTGGCATCGGCTTCGTAGTAGGCTTCTTTCCAGTCCTTGCGCATGGGGTGTCCGGCAAAGCCATCCCACATAAGGATACGCTTATGGTTTGGATGACCTTCAAAGCGGATACCGAATAAATCCCAGGCTTCACGTTCCTGAAAATCGGCCCCGGGGAAAATACTAACCAAAGAGGGCACTACCGGATTTGCGCGTGGTACCTGCACTTTGAAGACCAGTGCACGCCCACCCGTAGATTTGTAAATATGATAAACAACTTCCATTTTCTCGTCGGGCAGGTAATCAACGCCGGTGGCGGAGGAAAGGAAATCGTAGCCAAATTCGTCGCGCAACGCGGTGGCAAATTCAACCAGATTTTCCGCTTCAACCCGATAGCCTTCATACCCGGAGCGCTCATCGAGCGAGATCATTCCAGTAAATCGGGCTTCAATATCTTTGTTCATAGTCATTATTTGTTCTGTCATCATAGCGCTCCAGATCAGGCCTCTTCGCTTTCAGTTGCAATTGTGGCCATCTTCTCGGCGAATTGCGGAAAATCCCGTGGATCCAACAGATCGGGGCCCAAGATGGGAATCGGAATGGCGTCCAACGGCTCTTTCTGATACCAACGCACATTCTTGATGGATTGAGTATCCATCATCTCTTGAAGTTTCATCAAACCGTGCAACAGCGCTTGGGGGGTTGGCGGGCAGCCAGGAATGTAAACATCGACTGGCAAGAATTTATCCACGCCCGAGACAACATTGTAGCCTTCTTTAAAGGGGCCGCCGCCAGAGGCACAAGCGCCCATGGCAACCACGTATTTCGGCTCTGGCATCTGGTTATAAAGGCGCACAATTTGAGGCACCATTTTTTTGGTAACTGTGCCGGAGACCAGCATCACATCGGCCTGACGCGGGCTGGGGCGCATAATTTCCATACCAAAACGGGAGAAGTCGAAACGCGCCGCCGCCGTACAGATCATCTCGATGGCGCAGCAGGCCAGGCCAAACATCATTGGCCAGGCAGAATAGCGCCGACCCCAGTTATATATTTTATCCAGGGTGGTAATGGCAACAACATCCTGCATTTCGGGCGGGACATCGTAGCCGGGGGTGTTGAGTTTTTCGCTCATAGATAGAAACGCTCCTGTTTTTGTGTATCAAATTTTCAGGGCAAAAAAATCGGATATTGGGTTTTGATAATGAAGTTCAAAACACATAGCAGCCATTATACCTGCCAAAAGCAGGGGCTGTGCGCCCATTTATGCAAAGAATTATTTGCATAAATCAATTCAAGGAGTATAATCACCCTGTCGGTATGACAAAATAAACCCTATGCAGAACACACGCCAGCAAATTCTTATCTATCTCGAAAAACAACAAACCGCTTCGGCTAACGAGATCGGCCGCATATTGCACATGACGGCGGCCAATGCGCGCCATCACCTGGGGCTGCTGATAGAACAAGGCCTGGTGGAAGTAATTCATCAGCAAAAAACCAGGGGGCGCGGCCGTCCAACATTGATGTATACGCTGGCGCAGTCTGCCATGCAAGATAACCTGGATTTGTTGGTTGATGCCCTTCTCAAGGCACTGCTGCAAAACTCCAACGCGGGACAGCCCTTTGGGCCAATCATCCCATTGTTGTTTGGTCAAGTCCCCGGCGCAAAAAACACCCTTCAACGCCTGAACCAGATTGTGCAGCGTCTCAACGAGATGAAGTATCGCGCCCGCTGGGAGGCATCACCTACCGGGCCGCGGTTGATTTTCCACCATTGTCCATATGCCAGCGTATTGGCGGAAAATCCAGAACTATGCCAGATGGATGTCGCCGCCCTATCTGTCCTTCTAGGCGCGCCAGTTGAGCAGATAGCCCAACTAGAACGCGATAGCAAAGGAGTAACCCGATGTATATTCGCCGCCATCCCGCGGTAGAATATCTGCATTAAATCCGTTCACCGCTAAGTCCGCCAAGAAAGGACAAAATCAGCACAAATTTTGCGCTCTGTGCGGCTTTGCTGTGATATTAGAGAAAACTGAGAGTTTACCTTGCCCCCAACCAAGAACACCTTTGACATTCTATTGCTCATCGCTCGCCCGGCGGCTGGCAAAAGCGAAATTATTGACCATCTAAAGAAAACGCCACTCGAACAACGCAAGGCGTTATTTCATATTGGTAACTTTGAAGAGATTGATGATTTTCCCATGCTATGGATCTGGTTCGAGGAAGATGCGATTCTCGAACGCATGGGGCAACCACGCCTACACACAGACCCGGAAAGCAATTTCATCAATCACTTTATGTGGGATTTACTTATCGAGCGCATTTGCCTGAAATATCAAAAGAAGTTGCGCGATGCCCCTCAATATCACCAGGAAAACACCACCATTATTGAATTTGCGCGCGGTAGCGAACACGGCGGATTTGCCCGCGCTTTCGCTCATATCAGCCGCCAGGTTGCCGAGCGCATGGCAATTTTATATCTCAATGTCAGTTGGGAAGAGTCGCTGCGCAAGAACCGCGCTCGATTCAACCCCGATCGCCCTGACTCGATTCTGGAACACGGACTGCCCGATGATCGCTTAGAAAAACTCTACCGCGTGGTAGATTGGGACGAAGTCAGCGCCACTGATCCGACATTTCTTGAAATTCAGGGGGTGCGCGTACCTTATGTCGTTTTTGAAAATGAAGATGATGTCACTACGCAGCGCGGAGAGCCGTTGGCGCGGCGGTTGGAAGAAACGCTGGGAAGATTATGGGAGCTTTATCGGCAACGGTAATCCCCCTCTTTTTAGCATCTAAACATCACGCACGCCGGGGTAATATCAGGGGCGGATAGCCATCAATATCCGAGAGAATCTGCACGCGAGTCTGATAAGCGGTATGCAGGTTCTCTTCTGTCAGCACTTCAGCAGGGGAACCAAGCGCTAACAAACAGCCATCCACCAACAACGCTACCCGGTCCGCATACATCGAAACCTGGTTGAGATCGTGCAGGGCCATCATCACAGCCAGGTTTTCTTGCCTGGCCAAATCTTTGACTAATGATAAAAAGTTCACCTGATGCCGCAAATCGAGATGATTGGTAGGTTCATCCAAGAGCAGCACGGGGGTTTTCTGGGCCAGAGCGCGCGCCAGCAACACACGCTGCTGCTCGCCGCCAGAGAGTTCAGCGTTGCGGCGCTGAGCGAGATGCGTGATGCGGGTTTTCTCCATCGCCCAGTGTACGGCTTCCAGATCGGACGGGGAGGCTTGACCCAGCCAGTTCATGTGGGCAGTACGCCCCAGGAGTACAGTCTGCTCGACGGTGAACGCGCCCCCTACGGGCTGGGCCTGTGGCACCACCCCGAGGATGCGCGCTCGCTCCTGGGGGGTGAGTTGGGTCATATCGCTGCCGCCATAGGAGATAACCCCTGATTTAATTTTCACCACCCCACTGACGGCGCGCACCAGGGTCGATTTTCCAGCCCCATTCGGCCCGATCAACGCCAGAATTTCGCCCGCTGCAACCTCTAATGAAATCCGGTCGAGTACCTGCACAGTCTGATAGGCTACGCTGACATCCGAAATCGCAAAGTGATTCACCAAAATACCTCACTTTTCGCCCGGCGCAAAATCCACAAGAAAAAAGGTGTTCCGGCTAAGGCGGTGACAATGCCAACCGGCAAAATCTGTGGAGCGAGCACAATCCGCGCCAGCACATCGGCCAGCAACAATGCCGTAGA
>JABGRQ010000224.1 GCA_018648225.1 Chloroflexota bacterium | reverse complement strand
AAATCTCGGAGGTCTTCTTCTCAGAAATAGTAATCGTTTGTTTGTGAGGAAACCAGGAATATGCGCAAGCTGGATTCATGGGTTCCTGGTTTCCTCATACTCATATTGACAATAGCAACGAATAGGAGAATCTCATGGCAAATTCAATCCTCGCGACAGATGTTAATACGATCATTTTGGCCTGTGAAGCCGGTATGGGCTCCAGCCTGATGAGTGTGAATTCGCTCAAAAAGAAACTCAAGAAGGCCAAAATAACGAGCGTAACCGTGAAGCATTTGCCTGCGCGCGAAGTACCCGCAAATGCAAAAGTTGTGGTTGTGCATAAAGGGCTGGCAAAAGTGGTACGGGGCAAAGCTCCCGAGGCCGTTGTTGTGACCTTCAACCACTTTCTCAATGACCCGGCGTTTGATGCTTTAGTGCAGGCGTTTGTTGATGGCAGCGAAATTACGGCTTCAGGAGAGTAAATTGTGGCTATCTTAGCGCTTGATCGCATTCAAGTACAGGCTTCCGCTACCGATAAGCAGGATGCCATTCGAAAAGCGGGGGCGTTACTCGTCAGCAGCGGTTGTGTTGCTCCGGCCTATGTAGACGGTATGCTGGCCCGCGAAGAAACCATGTCCACCTATTTAGGGATGGGGATCGCCATTCCGCATGGCGAATATGATAATCGCGACGATATTCATCAGACCGGCATTTCCGTGCTGCAACTCCCCGACGGTGTGGAGTGGGAAGATGGCGAGAAAGCGCATCTCATCATTGGGATCGCGGCTTCGTCCGACGAGCATGTGGGGGTGCTGGCTCAATTAGCCGAGGTGCTTGAAGATGAGGATTTAACCGCGAAATTGATCCAAACCACCGACCCGGAGTTGATTCTATCGACTTTGGGCACGTGATTTGATGTAAAGACGTCTGACAACGAAACCCGTATACGAAAGTTGGTTATGCTATGAAGCAACTAGATATCGTCATCCAAAACCCCACTGGATTGCACGCCCGTCCGGCGAAAGTCTTTGTCACTATGGCAAAGGGTTATAAATCCGATATTCGTGTGTTTAATGGCGAGAAAAAAGCCAACGCTAAAAGTCTGATTTCATTGCTGACTTTAGGCGTTGAAAGTGGCAGCGCGATCCGCATTGAAGTGGATGGCGAAGATGAAGACGCGGCGCTGACAGCTTTAGAACAAGCGATCCTGAGCGGTTTGGGCGAAGAAGAACTCATTGAGCGGGTTGCCGCGGCAGCAGAACCAACCCCGGAGGTGGATCCACTCCAAAAGCCGCAACCACCCCAAACGGAACCCGCCACGCTCCCTGAAAATTGCATTCAGGGCATACCCGGCGCGCCGGGAATCGCTATCGGCCCAATCTATCATCTGAAACGCTCCGAAATTAAAGTCGAAGAGACTTTCGAAGGCGAGTCGGCCGAGAAAAATCAGTTGCAGGCGGCGATTGAGCAGGCCAAAGGCCAGGTGGCGCGTTTGCACGCTCAGATGCTGGCGCAGGATGCTGGCAGCGAGGCGGCCATATTTGATGTGCATCTGGAATTATTGGATGATGTCGAGTTGCTCGATGCCGTGCTGGCAAAAATCAACCAGCGGCAGAGCGCAGCTCTGGCGTGGCAATCCACAATTGATGCGCGTGCCAAGCTGGTTGCCAGCCTGGATGACCCCTTGCTGGCCGCCCGCGCCGCCGATTTGCACGATGTAGGCTACCGGGTGTTGCGTATTCTGGCGGGCGTGGCTGGTGAAACCGTGCAATTCCCAGATCATCCTGTGATTGTGGCGGCTGATGATTTGTCGCCTTCGGATACGGCTTCATTAGACCGCGATAAAGTCTTGGGTTTCTGCACCGCCAGCGGCGGCCCGACGGCACACACGGCGATTATCGCCCGCGCCCTGAGCCTGCCCGCAGTTGTCAGCGCGGGGGAACGCGTGCTGACGTTGGATGATGGTATGCTCGTAATTTTGAACGGTGATGCGGGTTTGTTAACGCTCGAGCCGGGCGAAGCCGAAATTGCCGCGGCGAAAGCTATGCAGCAGGCGGACCAAAAACTGCGCCTTGAAGCGCAGCAATCGGCTGGCGCCCCGGCGACTACCCGCGACGGGCACCGGGTTGAGATCGCGGCCAATATCGGCGGTGCGGCTGAAGCACGTGAAGCGCTGAAATCTGGCGCGGAGGGCGTGGGCCTGCTGCGCACCGAATTCTTATTCTTAGAGCGCAAGCAGCCCCCATCGGAAGATGAGCAATTTGCCGTCTACCGCGAAATTGCAGAGGCTATGCAAAATGCCCCCGTTATCGTGCGGACGCTGGATGTGGGCGGCGATAAACCGCTGCCTTATATTGAAATGCCCGAAGAAGTCAATCCATTTTTGGGTGTGCGCGGTATCCGGCTGTGCCTGACGCGGCCGGCATTATTTCGTGAGCAACTTCGAGCGGTACTGCGCGCCACGCAATACGGCACGCTGCGCATCATGTTCCCTATGGTCGCCGATCTGGCTGAGTGGTTGGAAGCCCGCGCGCTTGTGGACGAAATCTGCGCCGAGTTGGGCGTTTCCAGTGTCGAGATGGGCATTATGATCGAAGTTCCTTCGGCGGCGCTGATGGCAGATGTCTTCGCCCAGCACGTCGATTTCTTCTCAGTCGGCACCAACGACCTGACTCAATACACATTAGCGATGGACCGTATGCACCCGCAATTGGCGGGCAAATCGGATGGTCTGCATCCGGCTGTGCTGCGTTTGATTGATGCTACGGTCAGAGCTGCGCACGCTGCTGGAAAGTGGGTGGGGGTGTGTGGCGAGTTGGGCGCTGATCCTCAGGCGATCCCTGTTCTGATAGGCTTGGGCGTTGATGAGTTAAGCGTCACCGTCCCCGCCATCCCAACTGTCAAGGCGCAGGTACGCACCCAAAATTATTTAGAAACTCAAGCGTTGGCGCGCAAAGCATTGGCCTGTGCCACAGCTTTCGATGTGCGTCAGCTTGTAAGTAATTTTCCAACATACGAATAGAACGCGGATAACGCGAAATTGAACGGATTTTCGCGAATTTATTTCTAAAAGTGAATTCGCGAAAATCCGCCTCATCTGTGTCGTCCGCGTTCTATTGAAAAACGGTGAAAAAAAATGTCTAAATACCAACAATATCGTTCTGCAAACGCAATAGTTCCCGAAAAAACCTGGGCGTGGAATTTATACGGCGCGGGCGTAGAAAATATCGGGCGGGATAACCAGCCCGAACAATTCGATATCCCCGAACCGGCAGATGACCAGCTTCTGGTACGCATTGACAGTGTGGGGATGTGCTTCTCGGATGTCAAGATCATCAATCAGGGGGGCGGCCATCCCAAACTCTACAACCGTGATCTCTCCAAAGAACCGGGCCGCCTGGGGCATGAAGTCTCGCTGACAATCATCAAAGTGGGTGCGGATTTGCAGGAGCAGTATCACCCCGGCCAGCGCCTGGCCGTTCAGCCGGATATTTATCAAAATGGCAAGAGTACGGCCTACGGCTACACCATCCCCGGCGGGCTGATTCAATATCATCTCATCGGCCCCGAAGTGTTGGATACCGACGCAGGCGCTTGCCTGCTGCCCCTGGAAGGCGAAAT
>JABGRQ010000223.1 GCA_018648225.1 Chloroflexota bacterium | reverse complement strand
CGATAATGTGGAAATTATCGAAAGTAATAACCGTGCTAGATGGCCTGGTTTCTCCAAAAAAAGTTATCGTTTTGACATTATTTTTCTTAAGATACCCAAGATTTCACCCTAATTGGGTAACAACATCAACACCAGATGAAGGTGCTAAAAAAACGCGCTTAAAAACCGGGGAAGGGTTGCTTTATTGAGCAGCGCACTTGGCGCAACAATGTCTAGCAGAAAACCAGAAGCGCCCTTCGGGCGCAGTTGCCAGAAACCAGTGCCCAGCAAGCAGAAACCAGAACTAGCGAGCCACCCCTTTGCGCCTGCGGCGCTACAGGGGCGCTGCGCGGGGGGAAAGAACACGAAACCCGAGATAATTGAGGAAGTTGTCGGGGACGAACCAGTTCCGATAGGCGCAGCGCACGTCCCTCCGAATGTAGTCCCACGCGCCGCCGCGCAGCACGCGGTTAATGTATTTTTCTTCCCACCATGAATTCGTCCACTCCCAAACGTTGCCACCCAAGTCCCTGACACTTTCTGGGATATCGCCATTGGAAAACTGCCCAATCAACGAAGTAGATGCCAAGTTGAAATCATCGCTGTCCAACCATTTTTTCCATTCTTCGTAATCGCTTAAATCAGCTTTATTAGCCCAAAATTCCGCACAATTGGCTTTATTGCGGTCAAATTCATTCCCCCAGGGGTATTCGCGGCCATCCACGCCGCGGGCGGCGCGCTCCCATTCTTGTTCGGTCGGTAAACGAATGGGCTTACCGAGTTCCCTCGCCAGCCAATTGCAATAGGCTTCAGCCTCAAACCAGCTCACCCCCACCACCGGGGTCAGGGGGTTATTCCACTTGCGGTCATGCCACCAATACGGTTCGTTGCGTTTCTCCGGCGGGCGATTTGAGAGCCAGTTTTTGTATTTATCCGGCGCTTTGCTATCATAGTCGCCGGTACGCCAAGCCCAGCCTTCGGCGCTCCAGAATTCCTGGATGTTATATCCGCCTGCATCCACAAAACGCCGGTATTGCAAATTGGTGACCGGGTATTTGGCAATCTCAAAGGGCTGCTCGATAACCGTTTTCTCTTTCTCATCCCCATAAAGAAATGGCCCAGCGGGGATAGGAATGAAGGTATCCAGATCATCCGGGTGCCAGCCCGTGCGCCCCAAGATAAACCCGGCATCGCACTGCACGGCGGGCGGCAGGGAACGATCATAGATCGCAGCCAGCAATGTTGCTTGTACGCGGGTAGCCGTCACACGGCCCAAGCCCTGCGCACCCACATCTTCCAGGCAGGTTCCCGCCATGATGATATTCTGACCGGCTCCATCCTCAGAACATTCCATCGCCAGCATGGCCTCCACAACTTTACCCGCCGTGTGCGGGTTCTCGCGCACAATGCCCCATACGCCAATCGCCAGCAAGATCGTCTCGCGCCAGCCGGGGTCGGTGAGATGCTGCTGGATGAGCGCCAAACTCGCTGCCATATCCGTTTGGCTCAACTTCTCCAGACCGCGGGCGGCCAGGGCTTCTTCAAAGGTCAGGTGGATGAAACCATAGCGCCCCTGACCGCGTTCCAGTAGCAGATTCGAGTATTTGCGCACGCTCTTCAAAAAGGCACTGGCTGCGCGGCGTGCTTCGCCGCGCTTCATGCCCCATTCTTCCCCCTGATGGTAATCGGTCAGCCAGTCGAGTAGTTTTTCTTGCGAAACCAGCCCAGCGGTAGGATTCTCTTGCCGCAGCCACAAGGCCAGCGGCCCCAAAATAGATACGGTCTCTAAATAGTCCAGCGCCGGGCCAGCGGGACGTTTATCCAGCGCACGCGCCTGGCTCCAGGCGGTGATGAGGGTCTTCAGGTAGAGTTCGTACAATTCTACCCGGCGATTGGGCAGCGAGACGCCCTGACGTTTGATAAGCGCCAAAATGGTCAGCAGCAACGGATTGCTGGCTAACTGCCCCACACCGGGGCTGGCTGTGATCGAATCGAGCAGGGCGCGGCGTTCTTCTTCGGCGCGGGCGTGCGCTTCGGGGGTATTACCCAGGGTGCTGATCTCGAAGGCCAGACACCAGCGTTGAGCGAAGTCTTCGATGGCCCGGTGGTCGAAATCGAGCAAAGTGTAGAGCGACCAACGCTGCGAGTTGAGCGGGGCTTCGCGATAACCCACAATGCGGCTGGTGATAGCAACTTTATTGCCCTTGCCCACCGCTTCGGCGGCAAAAGTTTCCACTTTATGCACCAAGCGGGCGCGCTCATTTTGTACTTCGTCCAGGCCATCCAGCAGCACTACGGCCTGCCCTTGTTCCAGCGCGGCATCAAAGAGCGGCTGCAAGTTGGCAATGCCTTGCGCCAATCCTGCAAAATAGTGCGGCAGATAGCCTTGCAGGTTAATATCCTCCTGTTCCAACGCGGCAGCGTAGGCGTTCATGGGTACAAGGATCGGCAGCGGGGCGTTTTTCTCGGCGGCCAGGTGCAGGGTCAGATGTTTGAGCAGGGTGGTTTTGCCCGAACCGGGATCGCCCAGCACCACCACGCGCGAGTGTTCGCCCATTGCTTGCTCTACCGCCAGGGGCGCGGATTCGGTTTTGACGACCAAGGTTTCATCCGGCAGCGCCTCGGCGTCCAGCATTCGCCCGGCCAGACGACGCTCCCAAGTTTCACCGGCGGGCATTTCGGGGCGCGCCACCAGCGGCACGTAGACCTCTTCAAGCCGCAGTTCGCGCGACAAGGATTGTAGCTGCGGAATGCCCTTGAAATCCAGAGCGTGATAGCTGCGTTCCAGGTGCGTCAGATATTCACGACGCAATGCTTTTAGATCGGGGTGCGGCTGAAAGGCGGGCATTTGGATAATTTGGTTGATCTGGTCGCCCATAACGACATCTCGCTGGGCGGTGATCGTTTCGATTTTGGTTTGCTTTGCCATTTTGGTCTATCCCTTTCAAAGCACGCGATAGCGCGTCCCCCGACCCTGCCCCAGGCGTTCAATTTTCTTGAGATGGATGAGCCGGTTCAAGACCTGGTTGATCGTGGGGCGCGGGATATTAAGATTTTCGGACAATTCTTTTGGGGTAGCTTCCTGGACGGATTGCAAATATCCCCAGACTTCAAGCTGACGCGGCGAAAGCAGCTTATCCAAATTCTCCGCGGAGAGAAGATCAAGCGCCATTTGCGCTTGCTGATAGGCAGCATCCATAAAAAACTCCAGCCAGGGTAAGATCGTTTCCGCTTCCGTGTGGAGGGTTTTCTGACTCTGGCGCAGAGCCAGGTAATATTCGGGCTTGTTATCTTCAATAATTTTTTCGTGCGAAGCGTAGGGCATATAGGCATACCCGGCTTGCAGCATCAGCAGGTTGGTCAGGATGCGCGACAGGCGGCCATTGCCATCCTGAAAGGGGTGGATTTGCAAAAACTGCACCAGGAAGCTGGCGATGATCAGCAGGGGGTGATATGTTTGCGCATCCCTGGCCTGCTGTGTCCATTCGACCAGTTCTTGCATGTCTTTGGGGGTCAGGTAGGCGGGTGTGGTATCGAATAAGATACCGATGGATTGCCCGGCTTCATCCACCATGTGGACTTTATTCTCTTGCTTTTTGTATTCGCCGCGATGCCGGGTATCTTTTTCAACGTATTTGAGCAGTTCCTGGTGAAAATGTTGGATGAGTCCCTCGGAAAATCGCAGGCGATCCCAGGATTCAAAGACATTGGTGAGCAGTTCGTAGTAGCCCTGGACTTCCTGCATATCCCGATTGGCGAATTGCTGCATGGAAATCCCGCGCATTAACTTTTCGACATCTTCGTCCGATAAGCGCGCCCCTTCGATGCGCGTGGATGCGCCGGTGGAGGTCACCAAGACCGATTTTTTGAGCCGCCCCAACACCTGTGGGCTGAGTTTTACGCCCCCAACCCAGCGCCCTTTGAGTTCATCTATTTGAGCGATGCGCTGCCAGATGTCGGCTGGTAAGCTGTTCAGGCGTTGGTCAAGGTTTGAGTGGTTCACTGGAAATTCCTTCTCTTGGGCTTTCTTACTGTTTCAACTGTATAAGATTATATAAGAAAGGCGTTTTTTCGCCAAACGCGTTTAAAAAACGGGAGCGGGTAGCTTTATTGAACAGCGCACTTTGCACAACAAGGTAGAAAAGAAAAACAGAAGCGCCCTTCGGGCGCAGTTGCCAGAAACCAGT
>JABGRQ010000222.1 GCA_018648225.1 Chloroflexota bacterium | reverse complement strand
CCAAAAAATAGCTTCAAGCCATTGCCCCGGTGTATTGAGTAACATCCCTGCCGATTCGTTAAGCACCTCAACCCCGCCTGACAGATCGGGATATTCCATCATCAAACCGTTATAAGAACAAGAGCCAAGACCTGCCCCATGAAAATGTTGCATTTCGTTCGACAACATGGTTACACCCCATAAAGGCAAGGCATAACAAGTTTCTTCGGCGGCGATTTTCCAGCGTAAATGAAGCGCTGTGCCGTAGTTAAGAAAAGGACGCAAGTTTGCCCCCCGAAGCGGGTATTCCCCAAAATAGAAAGCTCCTTGCTCCAGTTTGACATCATTGCGATCAACATCAAATTCATTTCCATCTTCGTTAAAAGAAGACATAAGATCAAAATAAGCTAAATTCGCTCGGTCATCGAAATTTGCTTCAAATGAAACAATAGCGTCTTTTTCGTCGTATGCTGCTGGCTTAAACATAAATATCCCCAACAAGCCCAGCAATACGATGGCTGCGATGATGGCGGCAATAGTCTTAGTCTTTTTGCTCATAGGTCAGTATTTCCTTCTTGGATTCAAGTCCCAAGTGCAACCGGGATCTAATGACTACTCCGCCGCAAGCGGACGGGGTGTCGTCTTGCTAAAATCGATGAACAATCAGAGAGTTACAGGGAGTGAAAAATGAATATATCAGCCGGATATGTCCCTCCTTTCCAAATTGTTGCGGGCTTCCTTGCATCCCCCAACGGAAAGATTATCAACTCAATCCTTATTTTCTAATCTCTCGTGGCTTTCAATAATGAAATCATCAAGACATACTCGCTAATCCACAAAAGACTAATATAGCTTACACTAGTGGGCAACTATCGTCAAGAAAATATTGCAGAATCCAACGATGCACTATTTCGTACCAAACCTGACCCAGCGGCGCGGAATGCGCCCATTCCAGCCGGGCTTCCAGCGCAAATAGAAGACAATCAGCAGAGCTAAAATAATTAATTTAATATCGAAACCAAGGCTGGCATGGCGAGCGTAGATGCGGTCGAAGCGCAGTTTTTGGCGCGGGGTGATGTAGTAACTGCCCACTACCTGCGCCAGACCTGCCAGGCCAGGCAGCACGCGATGACGCTCGGCAAATTCAGGCATATTTTGCAAATATTCATACACCAACACTGTGCGCTGTGGGCGCGGGCCGACAAATGACATCTGCCCGAGAAAAATATTGACCAACTGAGGGAGTTCATCCAATGCCGTTTTGCGTAAAAATCGCCCAATGCGCAACGTGCGACCATCATTGACGCGCGCCATCACCGGGCCGGTTGTGCTTTCGGCATCCTTTTGCATGGTGCGGAATTTTAGTTGATAAAAGTTCTTCCCCCCTTTGCCAACCGAGTTTTTGATGAAGAAAATCGGACCGGGGTCTTCCAGCCAAATCAGAGCTGAAATCAACAACCAAATCGGGGCTGAGATTACCAATACCACCAATGAGAGCAGAAAATCAAAACCGCGTTTTGCCCAACTCCCACGCGGCGGATGACCGATGGTTTCAAGATGCAGTTGATACACCTCAGCCTGAATGCGCAGCGATGGCGGGGAGTTATTCTCCCAAAGGGCCGCACGCAGACGCGTACCGTGCTGGTATTGTTCGGATGACGACGTAATTGGAGTTTCGCACTCAGTCATAAGTTTCGTCCTGAAGAACTCCGCAATTATACCCCTCGCGGGGTGATATAATCATCAGCCAATGAACAAGAAAATCATCCGCAACATCCTTATTGGTATTCTGCTTATCGCCCTCGTCAGCGCTGGGATTGTTTATGGCTTCCCCCTGCTGAAAAACTGGAACACCCCCCTGGCACCCAGCCTGGAGCTAGATACCCCCACTGCGGTAATCCCCCCCAGCGTTGTTCCCAGCCTGACCGCCACCGATCCACTCGCGGCCACAAATGCCAGCTCAACCGGGCAGAAAGTCGCTACAGAACTTCCACAAGCCACCGAGACGATCACCCCGGAACCCACATCCACACCCGAACCCCTGTGTGGCGGCCCCCAGGTAATGACAGTTTTAGCCCTGGGCGTGGACATTAACGACTATACCTACGGCTTGGCCGATGTCATTCGGATTGTGCGCGTCGATTTTGTCACCCCAAAAGTCACCGTACTCTCTCTGCCACGCGACCTGTGGGTTGAAATCCCCGGCATCGAAGACCACTACGACATCACCCACGGCAAACTCAACCAATCGTACTTTTACGGCACCGAGGGCATGGGTTACTACGACGGCCCCGGCGGCGGCCCCGGCCTGATGGCGCGTACGCTGGCGCAAAATTTTGATCTCTATGTCGATCACTACGGCACGGTCAATATGTTCACCTTCACCAAAATGGTTGATGCGGTCGGCGGGATTGATATTTACCTGCCCGAAGCCGTAGATGGCCGCCCAATTGACGACAAAACGGAAGATATGGGCTACTTCACTGCCGGACACCATCATTTCACCGGCGAAATGGCGCTGCGTTTTTCGCGCATCCGCAAAATCGATTCCGGCTTTGCCCGCATGGATCGCCAGACCCAAGTCATCTGCGCCCTGCGCGAGAAAATTCTCACCCCGGCGGTGCTGCCAAACCTGCCGCAACTGATCGCATCCTTCGAAGGCTCCATCATCACCGATCTCAGCCCGGCACAGCTCGGCCAATTGGCCTGCCTTGCACCACAAATCAGCCGCGAAAACCTGCTCTTCGCCAGCATCCCGCAAGAAATTCTCACCCCTACGCGTGCCTTCAACGAAATGGCCGACGATACCACCTTCGTCCTCGGTGCCGATTACGATGTCATCCGTGATTATATCGATCGTTTCGAAGCCGGAACCTGGCCCGACAAGCCCAAAGAACCAACTTGCCCGTAGCGCATGATGAATGTTCCCCAATTACTCAAAAAATATGGCTTGCGGCCAAAGAAGGGGCTGGGGCAGAATTTTTTAGTGGATGAAGCCGCCTTACGGCGGGTGGTTGCCGCAGCCGACCTGATGGCTGGTGAGGCGGTATTGGAGATTGGCCCCGGCCTGGGGAGTTTAACTCGTCACCTGGCAGCCGCAGCCCAGCGGGTGGTGGCTGTTGAAATTGATGACAAACTCATCCCACCGTTGCAAGAAGTTTTATCCCCCTTCGAGAACGTCACCATCATCCACGATGACATCCTCAACTGCAACCCGAACACCCTGATGTTCGATTCGCCCTACGTGGTTGTGGCGAATATTCCTTATTACATCACCTCCGCCATCATCCGGCACTTGTTGGAAGCAGATACCGCACCCCAACGCATTGTGCTAACGGTGCAACGCGAGGTTGCCCAGCGCATCTGCGCCCAGCCCGGTGATCTAAGTTTGCTGGCTCTGAGCGTGCAAGTCTATGGCGAACCGCAAATTGCAAGCCGTATCCCGGCCGGGGCATTTTATCCACCTCCCAAAATTGATTCGGCTGTCGTGCGCATTGATCTGTTCCCCGAACCCAAAATTCCTATTGATTCGCTAGATAAGTTTTTTACCTTAGCCAAAGCTGGTTTCGGGCAAAAACGAAAAATGCTGAACAACGCCATTTCAGCCGGAATGGGATGGCCCAAACAAAAAACGCAGGCTTTACTTGAAGCTGCGGCGATTGATCCCCAGCGACGCGCCGAAACTTTGAGCATCGAAGAATGGCGCAGATTGACCTTGAAAGCAAACACAGCGTAATGCAAAGCAATCAGAGAGATTGCCACACTTTGCTGCGCTACATTCGCAATGACATAAAAGCGTGATCCACCAAGACAGGGATTCCCATGCCACATCTGATACTTGAATACACAAATAACATCTCCCAGGCGATTGATACGCAAAAAATTTTCGCCCCGTTGCATCAGATCATTGCTGAGACAGCAGGCATCCGTATTGAAAATTGCAAAAGCCGGGCGATTCTGTTAAACGACTATTACATCGCGGATGGTACACCGCTGCAAGCCTTCGCACATCTATCAGTGCGTTTTCTGGAAGGACGCTCGAGCGAGATTAGACAATCGATTGGGCAACAATGTTTGCAAATATTACGCGGGTATTTTGGCGATGCCCCCAAAGAGTTGGACCTGCAATTGACTGTAGAAATTGGCGACATACAACGGCAGAGCTATTTCAAGTTTCCCAATGGAACGCTCTAG
>JABGRQ010000221.1 GCA_018648225.1 Chloroflexota bacterium | reverse complement strand
CCGCCTCAACACCATCTCCATCGGATCGCCCGTATTCGTCATACCGGTGACAGACTTCGTTGTTCTGTCATCTAAAAATAAAACCCAATCAGGAATTTCTTCGAACCCCATCATTTCTGCCGCTTCTGGTTCAGTGTAGCCCATATAAGATAAAAGATGCCAGGCCGCTGTGCGTTCCAACCCTTCGTAGACACAGGCGGGCTTGATGCGTTTGAGGTTGTAATCATAAAGAGCATCAACCAGAATCCACTCGTCGGGATTTTCCGGGCAGGGTTCCGGTGTAGGCGTGTTGGTGGGGACGGGGGTGTTAGTGAGCGTGGGCAAGGGTGTGTTGGTCTCGGTTGGTTCGGAAGGCAGCACATTGGATAGCGGCAGGGACGTTCCCAGGATTTCCGCCCTGGTGTTAGCCCGCTGCCACAGGGCCAAGCTGTAAGCTCCCAAGATGAAAACGAAGATGATGATCGAAACGACGACGTAGCGGCGCAGGTGACGGTGGCCGCCCAAGTCTGTGTAGGTGAGGGTATCTTTGATTTTCATAGTAAGTATGATTATACTACCTTGTATTTACCTGGTAAATACCGCTACTCACTGATCCCCACGCGTCACACCATGCGCGAGATAACCAATCGCATTTACGCCAATCCAGCGTTGTGGCAGCAGATATCCCATCGATTGCACCTGGGACTGCACACGGCAGCCAGGGCGACCATCGAATTGGCCACAAGATGCTCCGGCGAAGACAGAATGCTCCGGGCGCTGGGCTTGAAAATACGCTGTGGCAACCTGCCTGCCTTCTGCTGTTGCCTCGATACTCCCATCGGGAAGCACGCGTATCTCTTGCGCTCCGGCGTGGGCGGCTAAATCAGCCGCAGCCACCGTTTCCATAATACGCGAATTAGTGACCATGTATTCCAATATCCCCATGGCAAATAGAGTGGTAATAGGCACAAGGAGAGCAAACAAGGTGATTGCCTGGCCGCATTCGGATTTCTTTCTCTTTTTCATCGCCATTTCGCCTTCCAGGTCTCAGACCGGGACACGTACCATTCTTCGGACCAGCCACCTGGGTCGATCAACCCTAGACCCTTGAACATGATGGGCACGTGATAGCTCACAGAACACCCGCCAGGGCCGCCGGGAGAGCCTGGCGAGACGATCACTTTGTAAGTCACGCCCAGCGTTGCACTCCAGTCGGCATCGAGGGTTTTCTCTACGGCCAGAAGCGCGTTCTGGGCTGCCAGGCGTGGGTTGGGAGACTGAGAGATGAACTGAGCACAGCCATAGGCCGCTGCTGTAGCCTGCGTGCGGGCGCGGTGAAGCGGTATCCAGGACAACATGCCAAAGGCCAAGATAACGGCCAGGACGGAGAACAGGGCTGTCTCGGCCATCGCTTGACCTTTCTCGTTGCGCGTGGGGTGTCGCTTTCCGCTCCCCGCTCCCCGCTTCACGCTTCCCGTGCTCCCGCTCATTCAAACACTCCCGTTGGTGGGCCAGGATAGAAACGCCACAGACGGAAAACCGCTGTGCCCCGGTGAGCCTCGACCAGATTGATGCCGTACACCCAAGGCCTGGAATCTTCGATGGTGATCTGGGAGCGCACCATACGGTCTGAGGTATGTTGGGTGGTCGAGATACTATCCTGGATGTCGGGCCACAAAACCGTCTTGCGCGCCTGTTCGGTGGCCGGGGTATTGTATGCGCCGGTAGCCACCCCGGTGATGAAAACGCCCCAATCGGCTGACGCTGCCCGGAAAGCGTAGAATGCGGCCAGCGTCATGCCAAAGAGGAGCAGGATGAGTACCGGCATCACGATGGCAAACTCGGCCATGGTCTGACCTTTCTGAGCATGGGAGCCGGGGAGCTGGGGGGCTGGGGAGCGTGGGAGTACGCCATGCCGGAGGCAGCCCTGCGGGCAGGCGGGCCTACGGCCTGGAGCGTGGGTGGACGGCACACTCTGCGGCCCTACGGGCGGCGGGCCTACGGCCGGGAGCAGGGGAGCTAGGGAGAAATCCACTTGCTCCCACGCGCCCGTGCACTCAAGCACCCTAGCACCCAAGCTCCCTGTCGTTCTTGTCGCTCTCATGGTTTACCCACCTCGCGCAGCGCGCAAAGCGTTGATTCCGCTGTTGAAAGCGGCGATCAATTCCTCTTTGTATTGAGAAATAACAGCTAGCGCAACAACGCCAACCGCACCCAGGATCAGGGCGTACTCAGCAAAGTCTTGCCCGCGCGTATCTTTGATAAACAGCACTATTGTATTCATGATATGTACCTCCTTTTTTGACAGAGGACAGAAGACGGGGGACGGGCTTTACCGGTCTCCGTTCTTCCGTCTTCCGTCCGATCAGTACTTCCCCAGAAACGGGCCAACGATGGAAAAAATCAGCCCGACGACGGACAGAATTCCGAACAGACCGCTGCGTTGGCGCACCAGGGCAGCCCGGGCTTCGGTGTCTTCCACAACCGAACGGTGAATAGCTTCCCGCAAGGCCTGGATGCTGCTCAAGATAGGGCGGTTGTTGACAAAGAAATCTTCCACATCCCGCAAGAACAGGTTGGCTTCGAGGTCCTGGGGATCAGGCAGGTGTGCGCCGGTCGTTTCAACGGCCTTCCCGAAATCATCCACCTCCATACGCGCCACTAACAATGCCAGCAAGTTACAAAACGGCCCTCCCACCCCAGAAACGCGGCGCAGGGCTTCCTGCACACCCGTCCCTGACGACATGAGAGCGTGGAGCACTGAAAGGCCGATCAGCATGTTGTTGCGCATGGCCTCGGCACGTTGTTTCGCCAGCATCTTGAGATTCACATAAGGTCTGCGCAGCCCCAAGAACACGAAGATCGCCGATACCGGCGCGGCTGCCATGGGCATATCCATGAAAAACAGCGCCCCAGCCAGCAAGCCGCCAATGGCCAGGAATATCGAGAAAGTGCGCATCGCTACAGCGTAGAACTCACCAGGGGTGTCGTATGGATAACCCGCGCGTCGCAGCATACTGACGACATCCACCGTGTTCTTGGCTTCACTGGGGTCGAACCTGGTGGGAAAAGCGGCCAGGAGCAGGGCATTCCAGGTAGACCGGCGAACAGGTACGGGAAAAGTTCCTGCGACAAAAGCCCCGTCCAGCCGTTGATTGCGCCCGAAGGTGCTCAGCGCGGTTGCCGCTGCTGAAGCGAACTCGAAGGCTAATACGGCCATGCTGAGGGCGGCCAGGAAGAT
>JABGRQ010000220.1 GCA_018648225.1 Chloroflexota bacterium | reverse complement strand
TGCATAATTGGCAAATTCATAAGCGCCAAAGGTCTTGCAGTTCGATTTCATCGTGTGTGCCGCGCGAGTAAAAAGTTCCACATCATTACTCGTTAGCGCGTTTTTCAAATCCTGAACCAAGGCTGGGCCACTGACAAAGAAATCATCGATTAAATCAACAAAAAAAGCGGCGAATTCATCCCCTAAAACTTCACGATACTCTTCAATGGCAGCAGGATCAATAGCCATAACAATACTCCTCAAAGATTTCAGATTAGTTTGACAATGTCTCGTTCGCGAAAAGTTTCCGAAATTAGGGGGTGGAAGTGGTGCTGCGCACCACTTCCACCCCCTAACTTCGGGTTTCTTGTTTGTAATGTGGTATTGTCAAATTAGAATAGCGCAATTATACAGCATTCTCTCGACGCGAAAAGGGCAGTATGTGAACAGCAGAACAATTCAAAAAAAATACCTATGCTGCGCGTAAATAGGCTTTCATCCCCTCAATAGGCATTATCGGCGCAGGGTCTGCCTGATACGCCATCGCTAAATAATAAGCCACATATTCTCCAAATTGGAGCATTGTCCACATTTCAGCCAGAGGGTTATCGCCCTGTGCATTCACAAAATCGGTTCCCAGCCCCTCGAGCATAAAATACTCTTTGGTCACATCTACGCGTTTCTGATTGCGCGGGTGCATCGAACGCGCTCGCAAGAACAGCACCATCGTATGTGCCAGCGCGCCTTCGGGATGCATCACACCGGCCAAAGTCGTGTGATTGGCGGCGGGCAAAGCTTCAAATTGTGCCCAGGTTTTCGCCGACTTGTTGATCTGTTCTTTCCAGCGTCGCGCCACCGGCGCCAATATCCCCGCGCTAATCACGATCACCCAGCGCCCCACACACTGCCCAGCCAATCGCTTGGCCGGATTCTGCATCAGGGGCACAGTGGAGCCTAACTCGGTTTGCTGCACGCGCATGGCTTCCACGGCATCACGCAGATGCGCTTCGGATGCAGGCACCAACCCCAGGTGCTGAACCAACCCCAACAGGAGTCCGAAAGCGTACCCAATCGCAAGGCGCGGCTGCCCCTCATACGCATAGCGCCACGCAGTCACATCCGCCTGCTGTGCTTTTTCCACCAATGCGCCGCCGGTTGAAATCACGATCACCCGACAATCTTGCGCGAGCGCTCGCTCAAAAACCGAGAGCGTTTCTTCACTCTCGCCGGAATGCGAGAGCGCCACAACCAACGTTTCATGGCCCTGCGCCCAGGCGGGCAGATCATAATCACGCTGCACAACCACCGGCACAGGACTAACCGGCGCCACATACGCGGCCAACAGATCGGCAGCCAGAGCAGAACTACCCATCCCGGCTACCAGCACATGGCGGATGCCCTGCCAGTTAGGCAGCGGCAGGCTTTGCCCCAGGCTCCAGGCATCGAGCAATTGTGCTGGCAAACGATCAATTTCGGCGATCATATTTTGGGGGTCAAGCATAGAAAAAACTTTGGAATCATCCAGATTCATTGGATTTCCTTATGATTTGAACTCTCCGGTGATGAGTTGGTACACCTCCCGGCGCGGCCAGCCGGACTCGGCGGCAAGTTGGCGCGCAATTCGGGAGGGTTTCTTCCCCTCGGAGAGCGCGGCGGCAATGGCGGCGATCACCCGCGGCTCGTCCCACACCTCAGCGCTGGATTTTGCCCCGGCGATCACCAGGGTGATTTCGCCACGCGGTGCCTGCGCTTCGAAGCGTGCAATTGCCTCGCCAAACGTGCCACGGAAAATTTCTTCATACATTTTGGTCAACTCACGCGCCACAGCAATCTGACGCTCGCCCAGAACGGTTTGAAGATCGTGCAGTGCATCCAGCAGACGATGAGGGGTTTCGAGAAAAATTAACGTGTAAGGCTGTTCGGCTACATCGCTAATCGCCCGCCGCCGCGGCGATGCTTTGCGCGGCAAATACCCTAAATAGAGAAAAGCGTCGCTGGGCAAGCCCGATGCAATCAGGGCCGCCAGCGGCGCGCTGGGGCCGGGAATCGGGCTGACGGTGTGCCCCGCGCCAATGGCCGCCCGCACCAATGCATACCCAGGATCGTTGATACCCGGTGTGCCCGCGTCGGAACACAAGGCCACATCACCCTGTGCCAATGTGGCAAGAATCTGCTCAAGCTGGCCTGCTGAACTGTGTTCATGATAGCTGAGTAATGAACGTTGGGTTTCGATGCTGTAATGGGCGAGTAATTTGCGCGTTTGGCGGGTATCTTCGGCGACAATTAATACCACCTCGCCCAGCACGCGCAAGGCGCGATGAGTGATGTCGGCGAGATTTCCAATCGGCGTAGCTACGAGGTAGAGGGTACTCATCTAGGGTCACTTCAGCGGGTTATTGTTTACCAGAATATTTGCAAAAACAGGTTGCAGATTACCCAAATTGGACGGATTTGCACAGATAATTCTGTAAATCCGCGAGAATCTGCAATTATCAAGAGAAGCTTGAACAGCATAGCTAACTTGTCATTCCGAGCGAAGCGAGGAATCCCTGCGAAACGGCTTGATGTATCACCTGAGCAGGCTCCTATTCCCGTTTGGTTTCAGGGATTTCTCGCCTATGGCTCGAAATGACAAGCCAGAAAATTAGTTAAAATTGTAGGCGCGGTCTCTAAATTGCTCTAACGTTTTTACCAACACGCGGGCAATTTTACGCGCCGCATCAGGGCGCGCCATGCGCTTGCAGGCGGCTACCGCTGCGGCGTGCTGATCGGGATGCTCAAGCCAGTTTTTGAGTGTACGCACAATTTCTTCGGTGCGCGGCGCCCAAACCCCCGCGCCTTCTGTGACGACATAGGGGATATTGCCGCTTTCCTGTCCCGGCAAATGGCTGTACAAGATCATCGGCAGGCCCGCGTTGAGGGCTTCGCTAATCGTCCCTGGCCCGGCTTTGGTGACCAGCACATCGGCGGCGGCCATAAAATCGGGCATTTCGCGCACGAAGCCATATACAAATGTGGGCATGGAGAAATCGGTCGCTTCAAGCCTGGATTGGAGGGTTTTGTTGCGCCCGGTGATAATGACCAGCGCCAGGGATAATTTTGCTTTTGAAATTGCCAGAGCCGTCTCCCGGAGCGGACCCATCCCATCACCACCACCGACCAACACCACCACAGGCAAGTCTTGCGGCCAACCCAGGTTTGCGCGGACGGCGCGGGAATCCATAGCCGGGTTACAGAAACGCTCAGCTACAGGTAATCCAACGACTTTCACTTGCTCAGGTTTGAGATCGAGTTTCAGGGCGCGGCGGCGGGCAGCCTCGGTGGGCACCAGGCATAAATCGGCCTGGCGGTGATACCAGGTGGCGTGGGTAGTGACCAGATCGGTAACCACAGTGACAAAGGGCGGGCGTTCTGCCCCCAGGGCGCGCAGGACTGGCTCGTTCGCCAGTGAATGAACTGAAACAATCAAGTCACTGGGATGTTCTGCAATCAGGCGTCGAAAACTGCCCCGCACATAGGGCCAGGCTCCGGCAGAGAGCGCGCTGGCTCGCATGGGCCCATCACTGAGATGGTAGCCCAACTCCCAAACGCGCGGCGCTTTGACGATGCGCGGGTAAATTGCCGGGAGCATTTTCAACGGCGATGGGGCGTAGTCCTTGAAAATATCTACCATCTGGGTAGTATATTGATCGCCAAATTCCAGTTGCAAGGCTTCGATAATCGCTTCGCTGGCGCTACGATGGCCTCCCCCGGTATCTGAAAATAAAAACAGGATATGTGGTTTCTTAGCTGGATGATTCATTATTGTTTGCGCTGCTGGTAATATTTTTCAAACGCCGGGCTAACTGACGACGCGGGAGCATAACAAGCCGTTGGCAGCCCAAACATTGCAGGCGAATATCCGCGCCCAGTCGAGTTACCTTCCATTCGTAGCTGCCACAGGGGTGAGGTTTGCGCAAGCGCACAATATCGTTCAGATTCAAATCCGGTAGCATGGCGCGATTATAACATGCGGAAATTTGCGCTATACTTAACCCATCTCAGACAAACCCATAAAACCCCACCACGGAGACACAAAGGGCACAGAGAATCTACCGGAAAGTATCTAGAAATCATATCACTGCGAGCGCAGCGTGGCAGTCTCCCAGCAGGGTAGATTGCTTCACCCCTTCGGGGTTCGCAATGACACTATGGTAAAAGATAT
>JABGRQ010000219.1 GCA_018648225.1 Chloroflexota bacterium | reverse complement strand
ACCACGCTGCGCGCCAAAGGGACAATGATCGGCGCGCTGTTGATTGTCGGCGGGCCAGAGATTGTGCCGTTTCATCATCTGCCGAATCCCACCGACGACGCCGACGCGGATGTGCCCTCGGATAATCCTTATGCCACGCGCGATGAAAACTATTTCATCCCCGAATGGCCGATAGGGCGCTTGCCCGGTGGTGCAGGCCGCGACCCGGCGCTGCTACTGAGTGCTATGCGGGGGATTGCGGCGCAACATAAACCCAAACGCAAAAAATCAGACGGTCCGTTGCGCTGGATGATCGAGTTCTTGCGGCGTGTACTCCCCCAACGCGCCCACACCCAAAGTTTTGGTTATAGCGCCGAAATCTGGCAAAAAGCCGCCGCATCGGTGTTTACCGTAATTGGCGAGCCTCGCCAGATGCTGACTTCGCCTCCTGTTGGCAGCGAGAACAAAATCCCTGCCCCTACCGCGCAACTGGGATATTTCAACCTGCACGGGCTGGAAGATGCTGCCGAGTGGTACGGGCAACGCGCCCCCAATAGCAACGGAGATGGGTCGCCAACCAACCTGGAATTCGATTTCCCGGTTGCACTGCGCCCACGCGATGTGGTCAATGGCGGACGCGCCCCGCAAGTGATCTTCAGCGAGGCCTGCTATGGGGCGCATCTTTTCAATCGCGGCGTCGAAGAGTCGCTGGCGCTCAAATTTCTCAACGCCGGGGCGCGGGCAGTGGTTGGTTCGACAGCGGTAGCCTATGGCTCCGTTACCACACCGCTCAATGCCGCCGATCTGCTCGGCAAAGCCTTTTGGGAGGCCCTGCAAAGTGGCTATCCCGCCGGTGAAGCGCTGCGCCGCGCCAAAATCCATCTGGCAAGTGAGATGCACAACCGTCAGGGCTATCTCGATGGCGAAGACCAGAAAACGCTGATTTCGTTTGTTTTATATGGGGATCCGTTGGCTTACGCGCAAGATAATTCCGGTTTCAAGAATCGAAAAAGCCGAAAAGATATCACCCGCTATACTACACCGCCGTTGAATGTTAAAACGATTTGCGACCGCGCTGATAACCCGGGAAGTTCTGAACCGATACCTGCCGAAGTCATGAAACACGTCAAACAGGTTGTGAAACTCTATCTCCCCGGAATGAAAGGAGCGCATTTGGCCTTGAGCCACGAACACGCCGGTTGCTGCTGCGAGGGGCACACCTGCCCCAGCGGGCAATTGGGTGAAAAATCCCGTCCCAATGCTGAGCCGCAGCGCAGCGTGGTAGTACTCAGCAAAGAAATTCGCCACGCAAATCGCCTGCATCCAGCCTATGCCCGCCTGACTATGGATGCACAGGGCAAAGTTGTCAAATTGGCAGTGAGCCGATAACCTCCCTCACCCTCGGCCCCTCTCCCAAGTTGGGAGAGGGGAGTCGATGGCTTGTTCACCTCACATTATTGGGCTTACACATTTACGAAAACAATCTTCATTCGAAGTGCATACAATGCACGTTCCCCATTCTCATGAAATCGGGAAAGGGGCTGGGGGAAGATGGCTAACCCAATACAACCCACTCCACAAAACGTGTAGCCGTATCCAAGATCGCCAGCGTGCTGCGCCCGTTCAATCCCATGATCTCGCCGGGGTTGAGCAGCAGCGTCTCGCCAAGCCATTCTTCGTAGGCCGTATGATCGTGCCCATAGCACACCAAATCATAGCGTCCCGAAGCGGCCAGGCCGCGCGCAATTTTAGGATAGTGATTCATGGCGATTTTAAGGCCGTCCAATTCAATTTCAGCCAATTCGCCATGCAGATGAATATTCTCCGCTGCGGCAGCCACCTGCGAGAGGGCCACTTTATCCCCATCGTTGTTGCCCCAAACAATATGCACCGGCCTGCCGCCTGTTCCCTTGATTAACCGCAAAATCATAAATGGAGCCACAAGATCGCCGCAATGCAGCACAGCATCGGCGGCCTCCAGGTGCGGCATGGCCGCGGCCATCTTCCAAATATTGTCATGGCTGTCGCTTATAATGGCTATACGCATCTTCGCTCTCCTTGTGTTTCAACCGATATAGTTATAACTTTCGCCTTCCCTAATATTCTATGGCGCGGCGAAAGCCCTACCTATGATAAACTTGCGGGGGATATGAACTGGAAACGAGCCTTCACTATTTACTTCCTCGGCCTGCTGACCTTCGGGATGGCCTTCGCTTTGGGCTATTTCGTCCGCGCCCAATTCTACCCCAGCCTGAGCGAATATCCCATCTGGAACGAAGCCCGCCAAATTTTACGCGTCAACGCCCTCTACGACCCGCCCCCCGATCCGGCGCTGGAATACGGCATGATCCGTGGTATGCTGGCCGTCTATGACGATCCTTACACACGTTTTGTCGAGCCAGCCCGCACCGAACTCGATAGCGACAATCTCGAAGGCAGCTATGGCGGCATCGGCGCGACGCTGGAACGCGGCCCGGAAGACGAGATTTTTGTCTACCCCTTCCCGGATAGCCCTGCGGCGGAGGCCGGTGTGCAGGCTGGCGACCAACTGCTGCGCGTGGATGAGTTGGTCATCGCCGCGGCGACTCCCATAGACGAAGTGGTGGCTGCCTTACGCGGCCCGGAGGGTGATCTGGTGACAATTGAGATTGCCCGCCCCACAAGTGATTCCACCGAATCATTTACCATCCAACGCGCCGCCATTCCCCTACCCTCCGTCACCTGGCGCCTGGCGCTCGAAGATGCGCGCCTGGGAATCATCAAGGTCAACCTGATCGCTGCCAGCACCGCCGCAGAGATCGAAAAAGCAGCCGCCGATCTCGACGCTCAAGGCGCGCATTTTTACGCCCTCGACCTGCGCGGCAACGGCGGCGGTCTGGTGGATGCGGGCGTCGAAATTGCGCGCCTATTCCTGACCGAGGGCGATATTCTGCAAGAGCAGTACCGCGGCGACGACCCCGAAATCTACACTGTGCGTCGTCCTGGCCCTTTGAGCGAAATACCCCTGGTGGTGCTGGTGGACGCGAATACAGCCAGTGCAGCCGAAATCGTTGCCGGGGCACTGCAAACCCGAGGGCGCGCCGCACTGATCGGCCAGCCTACCTACGGAAAGGATGTCATCCAACTGGCCTTTGAACTCAGCGATGGCTCCAGCCTGCATGTCACCGCCGCCCAATGGCAAATTCCCGGTCTGGATGCCAATATCAGCGCCGAAGGCCTGCAACCGGATGTGCGCGTAAAACCCGGCGAAGATGGGCAAGATACGACCATGCTTGCTGCGGTGGTGTATTTCAGCCCCTGATTCGCGAGCGTAAAAATAGTGCTAGCTACCCGACAGATTTAATCACGAAAAAAAATCGAAGACCCTAACCCGAACAAGTCGGAACCAATGGGGTTTACCACAGAGACACAGAGTACACGAAGTTATATTCAAAGCAACACGGAGCAAACCACTTCTCTGTGCACTCCATGAAAAAACTCTGTGAACTCCGTGTCGCCGATGCCCTAAAGGGCATAATTATTTTTAGAAAGCAAGCAAAATCAGACAGGTGATGATATATGGTCGAATTTGAACACACAATTTTTATTCTCTTATTATTGAGCGGGGTGCTCAATGCCAAGCCCCCGCGCCAGCGCTGGGCGACATTGATAATTGCGGTCGGAATTCTGCTGGTATTCTTACCCCCAGCCCGCCAAATACCGATTCCCTGGGAGATGATTTTGGGACTGGTTATTCCATTACTCCTATGGCAGAACACCCGAAGGATTGTTAATGCCGATTGGCGGGGCTGGAAAAGCATTACACTTTGGTGCGGCGCTGCTCTGATCTTCAGTTCAGTTCTTTGGTTAATTGGGGCTTTAAATTGGCCTGGTGCTTTGCTGTTCGGCATACTTGCAGCAAGTATGATTTGGAGGGCTGGTGAACCGGTGAATGGCGCCAGTTATATGAGCCAGATAGGGCCGCTAACCTTGATGTTTTTACTGACCGAAGTTGAAGCAGCCATTCAATCGTCTAATCAGTATATTGGGGGGATTTTCAGCAGCGCGTTTTTGGGGATAGTAATCGCCTCATTCGGACTGTATCTGCTCCGCAAAACTTCGGCCAGATTTCATTCCTGGATTAGTATCGGTCAAGTATATTTCGCCTACTGGTTTGCACTCGTCATTGGTGGTTCAGCTGTTACAGCGGCATTGGTCAGTGCAATGGCATTCGTCTGGCTGAGCCAGCATTACCAACTTGGTTTTCACGTGAAAACGATGCCAGCCCCGTTGAACTCCTGGCTGGGGTTTAGTTTGGTTCTGCTTTTATTCCTGTTGCTGGGTTGGCAGGCCCACCAACCGGCTTCAACCCTTTTGCTGATTGAAGTCATCGTGGGGGCTTTGCTCGGCCTTGGCATCGCCTGGCTAGGCCGTAAATGGAAAATACTGGTCTTTCATAAAAAAGGCTCATTCGGATTAACGGGATTGCGCGTAGCAGCGTTCCTTTTCCCGGCACTGCTCCTTTGGCCGCGCGAAATTTTGGGCCAGCCGTTCCAACTCGCTGTAGCTATTGGCATAGCGGTTTTGGTGATTGGTTTTTCACATATGGGGCTTTCTTACTATTTCCCAACGGGATCTCGCTCGAAAGATGCGCCCCCAAGGCTATAGCACTTGTTACGCTATGAATTACCATTTTTTTAGGTTCTCTGGGAAGCACCGTGGTGGTAGTTCCCAAAGAGCCAATATTATTCGAAATTAAAGGAGAAAAAATGTCAAATCTGCTACTTGTTATTTTGAATGACACCAGTAAATTGCCAGATATATTGAATATTTGGCGAAAAATTGGCGTCCCGGGAACCACTATCCTGAAAAGCGCTGGAGGGCATGCCTCCCGCACCTGGCTCAGCCGGGTTGGGTTGGGCGCGATCAATCATCTCTTCGAAACGAAGGAAGTCGAAACCCGCACATTAATCGCAGTCTTCGATGATGAAGAATTACTGGCACAGGCGATTGCTGAAGCCGAACGTATTGTCGGCGGTTTTGATCAACCCAATAGTGGTGTGGTTTTGGTGCTGCCAGTTTCACAGGCAATTGGGATATATAAAGCAATCCCCCAACCGCTTCAAGATGTGTCCCCACCGGCGCTCCGGTCGGACTGGTCTGTTCTTCGGGATACGCCGATCGAAAAAGTAGATTCCCTATTGAATCTAGAGCCAACTATCGTTTTAGGCGATACTTCATTGGATGATGTCGCCCGTGCCATGTTAGTACGCCCGAATGTGCATGTTGTTTCAGTGGTTGCAGAAGATGGCCGTTTGATTGGATTATTAGAACTGAGTGCATTGGCCGACGATCTCTTTTTCCACATTTTACCAGAAGAATTCCTCAGTGAGATCACAGACATCGAAAAAATGATGGCCTTTGCCAATAAGACGCGCGCACTGACTGCCCATGATGCCATGACGCCCCCCATTTGGGTTAAGCGCGGCGAGACTGTAAAGGAAGCTTTCAAACGAATGCATGATAATAAGCTGCCAGGATTACCCTTAGTCGATGAGCGCTATCATGTCGTTGGGTATGTCAATTTGCTCGAACTATTATCGCTATGCATCCAAATGAAAAATGATGTCCACTCTTCGGAGGTGGAAAAATGAACTCCCTTTGGTTAGCAGGCAGTATTTTTCTATTCACCTACGCCCTGATTGTCAGCGAAAAAATTCATCGCACAATATCTGCACTCTTGGGTGGTCTGGCGATGATTCTGTTCGTGCTGCCTCAAGAGCAGGCCTTTCACGCTATCGACTGGAATGTAATCTTCCTCTTGGCGGGCATGATGATTATTGCCAATGTGCTTAAAGAGACGGGGCTATTCCAGTGGATTGCCCTACAGGCCGTTCGTTTTGGGAAAGGCGATCCCTTTAGGGTGTTGATCATGCTTTCCCTGATTACTGCGGTCACCTCAGCCTTATTAGATAATGTCACTATCGTTGTGCTAATCGCCCCGGTAACTTTATTTGTCGCCTCAACACTGCGGGTCAGTCCCATACCCTTCCTGATTGCTGAAATACTGGCATCCAATATTGGCGGCATGGCCACCCTGATCGGTGATCCGCCCAACATCTTGATCGGTAGCGCCGCCGAGATCGATTTCGTGACCTTTGCAGCCAATATGGGGCCTATCGCCCTGCTCATCTTGCTGGTATTCATCGGCATGACACGCTTTTTGTTCAAAAAAGAGTTGACCGCCCACGATCAACCCAACGTGGATATTGCCGACTTGGATGCATCTGCATTAATTACCGATCCTGTCTTGCTGCGCAAGTCGTTGTTGATCATGGCCGCGGTTACTTTGGGCTTTATCTTACATGGCGCTTTACACCTAGACCCAGCTACCATCGCGCTGCTCGGAGCCACCCTGCTGTTGCTCTGGAGCAAATCGGACCCCCATCATGCCCTGCGCGAGCTAGAGTGGACGACTTTATTCTTTTTCTTTGGGTTATTTATTACAGTAGAGGCCGTTGTTGAAGTCGGTTTAATCGAAATGATCGCCGATTGGGCCTTGCGCCTGACTGGGGGTAGTTTACCCCTAACATCCATGCTGCTAATCTGGTTTTCAGCGATTGCATCCGGGATTGTTGATAATATCCCCTATACCGCCACCATGATCCCCATCGTAAAAAGTTTAAGCCAGGTTATGCCAGCAGAACCTCTATGGTGGTCGCTGGCCTTAGGAGCCGATTTAGGCGGCAATTTAACCTTAGTGGGCGCCGCAGCCAATGTTGTCGTCGCCAGTCTGGCCGAAAAAAGCGGGCACCCGATCAGTTTCGGGCGTTTTTTGCGCTATGGCGTTATCACCACGCTTATGTCTCTGACCTTAGCAAGTGGATATGTCTGGTTGCGTTATCTCTAGAACTGAAACCTGCCGATGACGAACCAGCCTCCTTCGCAAGACGAAACCCGCCCTACGCCGGTTCCTCCCGATCCGTGGAGTGAAACGCGCCCCATGCCTGCCCTGGAGGATGAAACTCACCCCACGCCAGTCTATGCGCATCATCCAGCCCCCGAAACACGCGTCGAGTGGGCGGAGCCGCCGCGCAAACGCCGCGGGCGCGGCTGTGGTTGTTTGCTGGGCATGCTGCTACCGCCCGTGTTACTCTTGCTGGTTTACCTATTCTTCCCCGGGCGCACAAATATTTTACTGCTCGGCACGGATGCCCGCGAACCCGAATCGTGGGTGGGGCGCACGGACACGATGGTGCTGGCCACCATCATCCCCTGGCGGCCCTACGCCGGGATGCTCTCGTTGCCGCGCGATCTCTGGGTAGTGATCCCCGATTACGGCAAAAATCGCATCAATACGGCGCATTTCTTCGGCGAGGCCGACCAAGCCGGAGGGGGTCCGCCGCTCGCCATACAAACGGTGGAATCCAACTTTGGGGTGAATGTGGATTACTATATCCGCGTGCGCTTCATCGGCTTCCTCGAAATTGTGGATGCGCTGGGTGGCGTTGAAATTGAACTCAGCCAGCCTATGTCGGGGTACGAGGCCGGAAAACACTTGCTCAACGGTGAGCAAGCTCTGGCCTTTGTGCGTGATCGGGCTGGCAGCGACGATTTTGCGCGCATTGCTCGCGGGCAAATTTTCCTGAAAGCGTTGGGCAAACACCTGCTGACTCCCTCGGTGTGGGTGCACCTGCCCCAGGTGATGGCTGTGCTCGGCGATTTCATCGAAAGCGATATTCCGGTCTGGCTGTGGCCGCGTCTGGGGTTTGCTTTGCTGCGCCTCGGGCCAAATGGCATTGATGGGCGCGTGATCACCCGCGAGCTGACCAATCCTTTCACCACCAGCGGTGGAGCGCAGGTGCTGGGGCCAAACTGGGAGCGTATCAACCCGGTGCTGTTGGAAGTTTTCGGGCAATGATGCTATACTCGATGCAACTTAAAAACAAGGTTTCAGCCACAGAGCGCACAGAGATAAAAGAGAAAAATTCGGTGGCATAATTAACAATATGAATGTCAAAATCATCGCAACCAACCGAAAAGCGCGGCACGATT
>JABGRQ010000218.1 GCA_018648225.1 Chloroflexota bacterium | reverse complement strand
TGCCACCGGTCAAGCCAATTTTTGCGATAGCAATTGTAGCTATGATTGGAAGAATACAGACATTGATGACGGCTATGCCCAAACTTCGCCGGTGGGTGAATATGAGCCAAATGGCTACGGGGTATATGATATGGCTGGCAATATTTGGGAGTGGGTGGAAGACTGGTATGACAGCGGCTATTATGCAGTCTCCCCTACGGAGAATCCCACCGGGCCAGAGAGTGGCGATTACCGCGTTCTGCGTGGCGGTTCCTGGAGCCATAATGGATCCGACCTGCGGGTTGCCTATCGCTACAACTACGCCCCATCAAGTAGGCACTACAGCATCGGTTTCCGTTGCGCCCGCTCCGTGTCCCCGTAGCGGAGCGAAGGGGGCACCCTGATTCTGAAATGCTGATTTCTGCGACCAGAGCGAAGCTCTGGGAGTTCTGCGACCGAAGGGAGTTCTGAAGCGGGGGGTTTGGGGGGTGTGCCCCCCAACAGAATTGCTGTCTGGTATTGATCTTGCAATATAAGGGGCATGGCAAAGCGTTACTACAACCTGTTCGATCAAATCTGGCACCCGCTCAACCTGTGGGTAGCGTATAAAAAAGCAGCCTGCGGCAAGCGTTCAAAGCCGTATGTGGCGGCTTTTGAATATGACCTTGAAGAAAATCTCATTGATCTGGAAGAAGAACTACGGACGCAAACCTATACCCCCGGGGGCTATCACAATTTCTACATCCAAAAACCCAAACGGCGCTTGATCAGCGCGGCCCCTTTCCGTGACCGGGTTGTGCATCATGCACTGATGCAGGTCATTGAACCGCTGTTCGAGCGTCAGTTCATCCACGATAGTTATGCCAACCGCGTCGGTAAAGGCACACATAGAGCATTGGATCGCTGCACGTACTTCTTGCGCCGTTATCGCTATGTAATGCATTTGGATGTGCGCCAGTTTTTCCCGTCCATTGACCACGAAATTTTGAAGGACATCCTGAGCAGAACGATTGGCGATGAAGCGGTGTTGGAATTGATTGCCAAAATCATCTCCAGCGGCGATGGGGTTCAAGCTGAAGTTTACGAGCCGGTCTACTTCCCTGGCGATGATTTGTTTAGCCTCATCCGTCAAAGGGGGCTGCCTATCGGCAATCTCACATCCCAACATTGGGCTAATGTCTACCTGAACGAATTTGATCAACACGCTAAGCGCGTGCTGAAATGCCGGGCATATCTCCGCTTTGTGGATGACATCCTGCTCTTTGGGGATGATAAATCTATGCTCAGCGAGTGGAGAACCGCGATCATTGAGTTTTTGCAGGACTTGCGTCTGACAATCCACGAAACCAAAGCGCAGCCGCGCCCGGTTCACATCGGCGTGCCGTTTCTTGGCTTTCAGATTTTTCCCGATCACCGGCGTTTGAAGCGGCGTAATGGGATTGCATTTCGGCGGCGGCTCAGGGTGATTGCCAATCAATCCCGAATTTGCCAAATTGAACACGATCAAATGCAAGCCAGTATTCAGGGATGGCTCAACCATGCCAGCTATGGGGATACCTGGGGATTGCGCCGGGCGGTTTTGCATTCGGTAGGTTTGGATGGGAATGAACTGGATGGATAAAAATACAGCTCAACAATCGCCGGTTTTCTCGAAAACCTACGACTATATTCTATGGCTTTTGACACATACCGAGAAATTCCCCAAGAATGAACGCTTTCGGCTGGCTCGCCGCCTGGAAGATACGGCTTTCGAGTTTTACGAATTGCTGGTCAAAGCTACGCGTTCCACGCGGCGCAAAGGCGATATTTTGCTTCAGGCTGATCTGGTGCTGGATAAATTGCGTTTGTATACCCGTCTGGCGCAGGCGCGTAAATTGACCAGCCCGCGCCAATACCGCCACGCGTCCGGCATGCTTGTGGAAATTGGAAAACTGTTAGGCGGCTGGATGAAGACAATTTCATAGTTGGCATAAACGGGCGCATTGCCGCCCGAATATGTGGGGACGCCGGAGGGTGTTCTGCGTGGCGGTTCCTGGAACAATAATGGAAACAACCTGCGGGTTGCCAATCGCAACAACAACGAACCATCAAATAGGAACAACAACATCGGTTTCCGTTGCGCCCGATCACTTCCCCCAAAGTTGCGTTTTCCCTGGCCAGAATGCCGCGTGTTCACGGATGCGCGGCGCGTGCCTGGGAAGTGAGTGCCGGTGCTTCCCGTCTGGTTCTCTTGCTTTCTCCCTCCCCCGATACGGGGGAGGGCAGGGGTGGGGGTCTCAGGCAAATACAGAATAGCCCAACCCTCTGATTCCATAGAGTGTCTTGGGGTTGGGCATTTTTCATTTATACCAAAGAATGGGGCATCGTAATGTATAATTACCCCATGAAATTCATGTTCATTTGCATTTTTTCGTGGTTTTAAATTGTAATATCGGGGTTCCCATGTTGCCTGAAATCTTTTGCCCAAACTGTCAAACCTATCTCGGCCCGTTGGCGGCGCAATGTGCTTGCGGCTGGCAGCGCACGCTGCCCAGCCCCGCTCCGGGCGAAGCCCTGTGGCAGGCTCAGATCCCCGGCCCGGCGCAGCACGTTGCCTTTACCGGCAATCTGGTGATCTTTTCCTGGGGGCAGCGGCGTGCTGGTGCGGGCGGGCTGGCAGCTTTCCACCGCCGAACCGGGCAGCCTGCCTGGATGTTTCCAGCCAAGCACGCCATCATTGGCGGTCTAACGCCATCCAACGGCAAGCTGTATTTCGCCACCCTGGGCTTTCTGGGCGGCGATGCGCGCCTGTATTGCCTTGATCGCGACACAGGAAAAGAACTCTGGTCGAGCGGGGTCAGCGGGGGCGTGTGGGGGCCGCCCATCATCTGGGACGCGCGCATCTACCTCGCCAGCGACGATGGCCGCGTCAGCGCCTTTGATCTTGAAACCGGCCAGCCGCTCTCGCATACCGTCATGCAGTTGCCCCGCGGCCGCGCCCGGCTGACCCAGGTGGGCGATCTACTCATTGGCCTTTCCCAAACCGGCCAAATCAATGCTTATAACCTGGCCCACCTGCGCCTCGCCTGGAATCAGCCCCTTGAAGTAGGCAGCCCCATCGCCAGTCCGCCCGTCACGGCCGGTAATCTCATCTTCTTTGGTACGGATGATGGCCGTCTCGTCTCGTTTGATGTGCGCGACCGCCGCCTGGAAACCTTTGCCCGGAGTGCGTCTTCGCTCATCGCCGCCCCGTTGATTGTTGGCAATCGCATCTATATTGGTGGGCGCGATCATCATTTGCGCGCTTTTGACCGGAATACCGGCCTGGAAATCTGGCACAGCCCGGAATTCGCCCATAGCATCAGCGTCTCGCCGGTGGTGTGGGAAAATTGGATAGGAGTGTGTGTCAACCAGAAAGGCTTTTATCTGCTCGATAAACAGGATGGGTCATTGGTCTGGAAATTTGAGTTGGGCGGCGGGGTCAAGCTCTTCTCCACCCCGGGTGTGAATCAGGGCTATTTCTACCTCGGAACCGACACCGGTCAAATCTACGCTTTGCCCTGGCATCTAGGGCGCTATTTCTGGGCTGCAGAGCAATCTCAATTAATGGGAAAATCATCTCAAGCAGGTGCATTCTACGTTCATGCTGCCCATCAAACCACCGACGTTCGAAAACGTCAGGAATACTATCAACTGGCCGAAAGTTGTTGGGACCAGGCTGGTCAGCCCGAAAAAGCGGCTAAATTATGGGAACATCTTATCGAAGAGCGTAAAGCCGCCGAAGCCTATTGCCGGGCTGCAGAGCTTATTAAAAGCATGGATCGCGAGCGTGCCGCAGAATATTACCTGCAAGCGTCTCTGTTGTATTGGCAGTTGGATAATCAGCCTGAATCGCGGCGCTGTGAAAGCAGGGCGCAAAAACTGGCTGGCGGCCCTTTGCTGCGCGTCAAACCCTGGACCAACCCGCAGATGACACAGTACGAAGCCGGGCGCATTACATTCCGCATTGAAAATATCGGCGCCGCGCCAGCCAAAGGGATCATCATCGATTTGGGTGGCTCTTTATTTGATGCTGTCCAATGCCAAATTCTGGATTCCTTACCGCAGCGAGAGCATTTTGATGTCACTCTGACCATCACCCCTACCCGGCTTGAAAATAATGTGGATCTTCGGGTTGGTTATAGGGCTGTCTCTGCTGAGAAGAACCTTCACACCACCAACCGCATTATTGTTGAAGCCGAGCTTGCGCCCCACGAAGTTGAATTAACGGATGTCGTAGCCATGCGGGGGCTAAAAATTGACGTAACTGGTTCCACCAACCGCCGGGTGCGCGTCAAAATGGATGGTGTAGTTGCACGCACGATCAATCTGGGCAATAACTTCGCTAAAGACGAAGCCAAGTGAGATCGTCCCCATTCTGAAGCAGGGCAAATCTGCAAAGCGTGTCAGCATCCGCTCACACTAGGGGTGAGAGTTTGTGAAAATTGTGGTCAGGCGCTATAACGTATTATGACAT
>JABGRQ010000217.1 GCA_018648225.1 Chloroflexota bacterium | reverse complement strand
ACGAAAATTCCCCTTATCTGCTTCAACATGCCACCAATCCGGTAGACTGGTACCCATGGGGCGAAGAAGCCCTCGAAATAGCGCGCCGCGAAGACAAACCTATTTTTCTCAGCGTAGGCTACGCGGCTTGCCATTGGTGTCATGTTATGGCGCATGAATCCTTCGAGGATGCAGACACCGCGGGGATTATGAACCAGCACTTCGTCAACATCAAAGTGGATCGTGAAGAACGCCCCGACATTGACACGATCTACATGCAGGCAGTCGTGGCGATGACCGGGCAGGGCGGCTGGCCGATGAGCGTTTTTCTAACTCCCGAGGGCGAACCCTTCTATGGGGGAACTTATTTCCCCCCAGAGCCGCGTTACCGGATGCCGGCCTTTCGCCAAATCCTGCTCAGTATCACGCAAATCTGGCGAGATGAGCGCGGCAAAATCCTGCACAGCAGCCAGACGCTCGCCCAACAACTGCAACAAACCTTCAGCGTGCCCAACACCGCAGGGAACGGAATCAGCCTGCAAACCCTGGAGCAAGCGGTCACACACCTGACGCAAGCCTACGATGAGCAGTACGGCGGCTGGGGGCAGGCGCCCAAATTTCCGCAGCCAATGGCGATTGAATTTTTGCTCCGGCAGGCCACTCGCGGCAATCGGGCCGCTCGTGGCGATCAAAAGGCTCTGGAGATCGCCACACACGCCTTGCGCGCCATGGCAAAAGGCGGCATGTACGATGTCGTTGGCGGCGGTTTTGCCCGCTACAGCGTGGATGCCCGCTGGCTGGTGCCGCACTTTGAAAAAATGCTCTATGATAATGCGCAATTGGCGTTGGCCTATTTGCACGCCTACCTGCTCACGGGCGAGGCATTCTTTCGCCGCATCTGTGAAGAGGTGCTGGATTTCACCCTGCGCGAAATGACGCACCCGCAGGGCGGTTTCTTCAGCAGTCTGGATGCCGATTCGGAGGGCGAAGAAGGCAAATTCTACGTCTGGACACTGGAAGAGATTCAGGAGATCATCACGGACCCTCAGGAGACCATCTTCTTCCTGGCCGCGTATGGCGTGACGCAAGGCGGCAACTTTGAGGGAAAAAATATCCTGCAACGCGTTTTGGACGATGAACAACTCGCTGAAGAATTTGACATCCCGCTCGAAGATGTGCCCCACAAATTAGCCCAAACTCATGCCCGGCTGCTCGAAAAACGCGCCGGGCGCATCCGCCCCGGCACCGACGATAAAGTGCTCACCTTCTGGAACGCCATGATGCTGACTGCTTTTGCCGAAGCTGGTCGTTATTTGCGCAGAGATGACTATACGCAAATTGCCGAGCGCAATGCCGAATTTCTGCTTGAAAATCTCTATTTGGAGGATCGCTTACTGCGTTCATGGCGCAATGGGCAGGCCAAATACAACGCCTATCTGGAAGACTACGCCAGCCTGATTTTGGCACTGCTGGCGCTCTACCAGACCGATTCAAACCTCCGCTGGTACACGGAGGCGCAAAAACTCGGCGAGGAAATGGTAGCCCACTTCAGCGATCCGGCGGGGGGCTTCTTCGACACGCGCGACGATCACGAAGCATTGCTGCTGCGCCCCAAAGACCTGCAAGACAACGCCACACCCTCCGGCAACGCGCTGGCCGCTACGGCATTGCTGCAACTCGCCGCGTACGAGCTGAACACCCAATGGCATGACCGCGCCGAAGCAATGCTCGCCGCATTAGCGCCCAATATGGCTCGCTATCCGACTGGCTTTGCCCAATGGCTATGCGCATCCGACCTCGCGATTGGCCCCAGCCGCGAGGTCGCCATCCTTGGCGAACGCAATCACCCAGAGACTCAACAACTCATTGATGCGCTGTGGCAGAGCTACCGGCCGCGCACGCTCAGCGCGCACAGCCCCTACCCTGCTCCCGCAGCAGCCCCGGAAATTCTTAAAAATCGTCCCCTGCAAAACATACGCCCCACCGCTTATGTCTGCCAGGGCTACACCTGTAAAAATCCGGTCAATACACCCGCCGAGATGCTGGCGCACTTGAATCCAGATTCCGATGCGTGAAATTCTGACAGCCCTGATCCGCTGGCGCGAACAAGACAAACGCGCCGCCCTGGCGAGCGTCATCCAAACCTGGGGTTCGGCGCCGCGCGGCGTGGGCGCAAATATGGCCGTCTCATCAACCGGCGAGATGCTCGGCTCGGTCAGCGGGGGTTGCGTGGAAGGCGCGGTTGTCGAAGCCGCGCGGGAAAGCCTCTCAAACAGCCAGCCGCGTTTGCTGCATTTTGGCATCGCCAACGAAACAGCCTGGGGAGTCGGGTTGGCCTGCGGCGGCCAAATTGCAATTTTTGTGCGCCCCTACGATCTCACTCAACTCGATTTCTGGCAGGAAGAAAAATCAGTCGCCGCGGGAATGGTCATCCGCGGCCCGGAGAACTTACTGGGCAAAGAGCTGCTTCTGGACGAAGACGGGCGCAGCGTTGGCGCGCTCGCGGGTGATCTACGCGCAGTCGCGCTGGATTCCCTCCGGGGGGCCTTACAGCGCAACCAGCCCTCCGAAATCATCGCTCTAACCCCAGAGGTGGATTTCTTTCTCCATGTCTCGCACCCAGCCCCCACGCTGGTCATCATCGGGGGTGTGCATATTGCCGTTGCGCTGGTCGCGCTCGCCGACACGCTCGGATTTTGCACCATCCTCATTGATCCACGCAAAGGCTTTGGCAACGCGCAGCGCTTCCCCCTCGCCGATACAATCCTCACCACCTGGCCCGAACAGGCTTTGAAAGAAATCAGGCTGACGCGCACCACCGCCGTTGCAGCGTTGACCCACGACCCCAAACTGGATGACCCGGCTCTAATCACTGCATTGGGCAGTCCGGCGTTCTATATCGGCGCGCTGGGCAGTCGCAATACGCAAGAACAGCGTCGCCAGCGTTTGCACAACGCGGGGATGAGTATGGCGCAGCTCGACCGCATCCGCGGCCCCATCGGGTTGAATTTAGGGGGGCGCAAGCCCGAAGAAATTGCTCTGGCGATTATGGCCGAAATCGTGCGAGAATTTCATCGCGAGAAATAAGCATTGCCTAATTCGGCATAATAGCATCTGACTTATGTTGTATAATAACCAGCCAGTACTACAGTCCCACCCGCGCTTTTCAAGGAGTAACTGGCAATGCTTATCTATTCTTCTTACTCATCTCAAAAAAAATATCGCAATATTCTCTTCATCATACTGGCCGCACTTTGCCTGGCCCTGATTCCTGCTTCGGCGCAGGCTGATGAAGGCGAAACGCTAATCCCTGAATCAACGGTCATCGCGCCAGTCATTCCCCCAGCCGAACCCACCGAAGTGATAATTGGCCTTTATTTGATGGCGCTGGATGGAATTTCCGCGCCTTCCGATTCGACTCCGATGTTTGAAGCTGAAATGTTTATGGATTTGCAATGGAAAGACGAGCGCCTGGCTTTTGATGCCGCCGAATATGGCTATGATCGCAAAATATATGAAGAGCATGCTGCCGAAATTGAGCTAGAGCAAATTTGGTGGCCCGATATCGAGATCGAAAATTCAAGCCATGGTCGGCAAACCGAAAATCTGGAGTTGATTATCTTTTCGGATGGCACCGTGGAATATGAAGAAAAATTTGTGGCGATGATTCATGTCGATTTTGACTTGAAGAAATTCCCTTTTGATGAACAAATATTAGAGATCGATATTGAATCGTTTGCCTGGAATCATCAAGATTTAGTTCTTGTACCAAACGACAAAAGAATTGGCTTTGATCCGCATTACAGTAGTGAAGAGTGGAGTATCGACGCGATTTCAAGCGAAGTCAAATTAGAGCAAGAAATTCGTTCTGACGAAGCGTTTTCTGAGTTCATATACCGTATTCACGCCGTGCGTCACCCCCAGTTTTATTTGATGAAAATTGCCCCCATGCTATTAATCATCATGCTTTCCTGGTCTGTGTTCTGGATGGAAGGAGAAGCCGCCAGCGGTCGAATGGGGCGAAGTTTTATTGCATTATTAACCGTGGTCGCTTTTCACCGCGTGCTCTCAAGTTTTTTACCGCGCCTGTCCTATCCAACCCTCCTGGATGGGATCGTTTTCGTTGGCTATATATATGCCAGTATTGCCATCGTAGAAAATGTCATGGTGCATTTACGAACCCGCAGAGATGGCGCAGAACAAGCGCTCAAACTTGATCGCTTATTCCAATGGCTTGTACCCACCAGTTACGTACTTGTGAATATTGTGTTAGCCCTGTATTTTTTGGGGTAGGTTTTTGCTATCGTTGCGCGCCAGAAACTCCAACGTTAATGCCGCGACTTGATCAATCTCCCGGTCGAGAATAACCACATGCCCCGACTGTTCCATGAAGTGAATTTCAACATGGGTGGCGTTAACTTCTTCGGCAATTCTCCCGGGCACATCTGAGGGGATACGCCCATCGTGTGCGCCCTGGATGATGAGCAATGGTTGTCGAACAGCAGGTAAAAGCGGCCAGACATGGCGTTGCAAGGCGATTAATTGTAGCAGCGCCTTCAAGGGGGTTTCCATATAGCCCTGCCAGGGCAGATTATCCTCGGCAAGATGTTTATCCAGCGCGGGAATAAAAGGCGCGACCAGACG
>JABGRQ010000216.1 GCA_018648225.1 Chloroflexota bacterium | reverse complement strand
TTATGAGCCCGGCGATTATATCGTATATGTAGACCCCACACGGCTGCAGCAAGTTTTGATGAATCTGGCTGTTAATGCCCGCGATGCCATGCCCGATGGTGGTACTTTGCGTTTTGAGCTGGATTATCTCCATAATCGCGCGGAGGAACATCCCGTCTCTAGCTATCCCCCTCCTGGGAGCTGGATTCGCTTATCGATCAGTGACACTGGCGCAGGCATTTCCCAGAAAGATATCCCACATATTTTTGAACCCTTCTTTACCACAAAAGATGTTGGCAAGGGTACGGGGCTAGGCCTGGCGCAGGTATATGGGATTGTGAAACAACATGGGGGCTATATTGATGTTACCAGTCAGGCTCAGCACGGCACAACTTTTCACATTTATTTACCGCAAAAAGTCGATACCGTAAAAAAGACCGTTGATGAAACAACCACCCCAATTTTCGATGGTAAAAGAAAAGTTGTTCTATTAGTTGAAGACGATGCCGCCACCCGCTCAGCAGTGCAGGCTATGCTGGAGGCGGGTAACTTTTCTGTGCTGACTGCCTTCAATGGCATTGACGCCACAAAAATATTGGAAGAATCTCATCATACTATTGAGCTAATTATCAGCGACGTGGTTATGCCACAGATGGGGGGAGTTGAGTTATCTGAATATATTGAACAGCATTACCCAAATATGCAAATGGTCTTCATTTCCGGGCATCCGCTGGAGGGAAAATCGCATGATCTGCTCGCTCGCAACGATATCGCCTGGCTGCAAAAACCCTTCTCGGTACAAGAATTTCAGGAGATTCTTCGGGAAAAATTTCCTGAAATTTAAAAACAAGCTGTGAAGCGCCTGGCGCTTCACAGCTTGTTTTTGGGGGCCTGAATCTGCTAAAAAGATAACAACAATCCCAATAAACCAAAGAGCAATTGTAGAGCGAATAATCCCCCCGCCACATAAAGGATAATTCGGCCCACAGAGTGATCGCGCGTTAGGGGAACATCTTCGCCTTCGGCTAAATGACGAATGACTTTAACTGTTTGTTGGATAACCCGCGAGCGATCTTGCCCGCTGCCCAGCACGAAATACCATTGATCGACAGGCGTGGGCAGCACCAGGCGCTCACCCTGAAATTCTTGCAGCCACAAACGCAGCGCCTCCGGAGGCGCCACGCTTAAATGGGCGGGCAAAATTGCTGCCGCCGCGGTGAACGCAGCTTCTGGAGCGCCAGCTTCTGCCGAGAATACTGCCACAGGCAACGCGGGCATGCCGCGCTGCAAGGCGAACTCGATTTGCTGCGAAATATCACTGCTTTCATCGGTCACAATCAAAACCGGGTATTGAGCATGGCGCTCGGCCAGATTTCTCTCGGCCAGGCGCAGATCTTTGCGCAGCACCATCCAGTGATATGTCAGTACTCCCGCGAAGAGCAGTAACAACTCCATCAGTGTCAATACAGTGCGCGCCAAACCATATACAGATTCGCCCAGCAAGGCCTTTAATAACTCAAAAACTAAATTGCCGCCCGTAGCCATTAAACCAATTACACTGGCAAATAACAGAAAATACAAATAGATCTTTCGGATAATGGACCGCCGGGCGCGATCTCCGGCATCATCAGCCTGCGCCGCTTCGTGCAGCACTTGCCGCCAGTTTTGCAGCCACAACGGCGCGCCAACCATCAGCGTAGCCAGGGCTGCTGCAAGACGCTGGCGCGATAATTCGCCAATTACAAAACTATCGAAGGCAGTATCAATGATGAAGGCCAGCAGCATGTGGATACCAATAAAAGCCGCCACCAATCCAAAAAATGAAAGAATATACGTATAGGCGCGACGCAGACTCGCTCGGCGCGGGGCTGCTGGAAGAGTGGCAATATCTGCCTTCAGGGCGCGACCGTAATACAACCACACGCCACCCCAGGCGATCAGATTTGAAAGCGGTGCGCCAATCTCTTGCAAAAATGCGCTCGCGGTATACGCTTCACCAAAAAGCGCCCGGAACAACGTATTGAGCATAAGCCCCAGAGGAATAATCACGCCCCCAACACCGATCAAACTCAGGGTGTAGAGAATGCCCAGGCGCAAGTATGATTGCCGCTCTTCAGGCAGTTCCAGCGAAGCGTGTATCGTCCGCCAGCAGACCACCCATAGCGGAATCCCAATCAGCAAAAGGGTAATGCCATTCACCCAGCGTTCATGCGGACTGCTGCCAATGATCTCGCCAGTTGAAAAAACATATAGCCCAATTGCGATAATGCCGCCTACAACCAATCCCAGGCTATATAAACCCCAAAGATAGCGATACAGCCGACGTGTTTCAGAGAAGGCGCTGCCGGGTGGAGTTTTCTCCCAATTCTGACGAGTGACACGAAAAATATAGCCAGCCACCAACGCATTGACGAGCATAGCTATCAGATTGTCGGCCCAATTCTGTGAGCCGCCAAAAATAGCGCGTTCCACGGGAATATCTATCAGACTCAAGCCAACGCGGTTAATCAACGCCAACCCATTTTGCGCCACAGGGATCAATGTACTCAGCAGCGCGCCATACAAAAACCACGCCCGAACGCGGCTTGAATATTCTTCGCTATCGGTGGCGGCGCTACGTTGGGCAGGAATCCAATGCAACAAGAAAACAGGAATTCCCACAAAAATAAAAGATAATGCGCTGGCTAATTGGGTAGCTGTGCTGCCGATCAGCTCCCTGGAAAAGGTTGTGCGCGCAAGTTGGATGATTCCCCAAATCATTACTTCCAGACTGATAAACGCAATCAGATAACGGTATACACGGCGAACGGTTTGCATAATAAATCTCCTATTCCGTTTCCTGATACCATCCCCAACCCCAATATGGGTAAGGCATGTAGGTGAGTTTCCACGCGCCAGCTTGCAGACTCAGCCAGGCATCATTGCTTTCGTTCCAGGTACTTTCAAAGGGGGCTGTCCCGCCGTGGGTAATTGTCAGGCGCACGACAGCCTCATTCTCTTGAATATCAACGGCTCCAATTTGCAAGCCATTATTATCCAATTCCCAGGCTGCGCTGATAATATCCTGACGAAATTCGGCCAGAGTAGGCTTGTGGTCTTCCGATTGCAAATAGCCGTATGCGCGTTCATAATCTTCTTTATGGAGAGCCAATACGTAATTGCGCACCACCCCTTCTGGCGTATCTTCCGGGCCATATTCCAATTCGCCGCCGCGCAAGAAGAACAGCGCCAGCGAAACAATCACCAAGATAATAATCACCCCTAAAATACCGAGTAGTGCTCGATCTTGCTTCATCTTTGTACTCCTTGTTTAGGAAGTGTTTATGCGCCGGTACTTCGACTATGTCCCGGCCGGCACCAGATGACCAAAAATGGGCCAACCAACGGGAACACGAGCGCGACTAACCCCCAGGCGGTATATGCAAAAAATGATAAGTGCCGCCGCCGCAGATAAAACGCCGCCAACACTGTCATACTGATCATACCGACGAACAAGAACCCATACATTGTGGCTTGAGTAAGCAACATAGCTAAATTGTAGCTGTTTTTTTAAAGTGGTGCAACTGGCTTTTGAGAATATAAAAAGAGCATAGGAAATCCCATGCTCTTTTTTGAAATGCAAAAACCTGTATTTACAACCAGCCCCTCAATTCCATTGCTTTGACAACTTTTTCAATCGCAACCATATAGGCAGCATCACGCATATACACACGCTCGCGCTGAGACATCTCCAAAACGTCGTGGAAGGCCTTGGTCATCTTGTCATCGAGCTTGCTGAGTACTTCGTCGCGGCCCCAGTAGAAGTTCATATCGTTCTGAACACTCTCAAAGTAAGAAACCGTCACACCGCCCGCGTTGCACAAGAAATCGGGGATATTGAAAACGTTCCGATTCTTGAAATACTCATCAGCTTCGGGGGTTGTCGGGCCATTAGCGCCCTCGGCAACAATCTTCACGCGGCTGCTGATATTCTGCACCGTTTCGGCATTCACCTGTCCCTCCAGTGCCGAGGGAATCAGAATATCCGCTTCTTTCGTAATCCAGGCCTGCTCGTCTTCGATCACATAGCCTGAATCGCGGGCTTTATCTTTATCAATCGTGCCGTATACATCGGTAATCGATTGCAAAAACACCGGGTCAATGCCATCTTTGCTGCTGACCGTGTAGGGTTTCTGATCGTCACGATCCCAGTACGAAACACAGGCCACTTGTCCGCCCATCTCATTAAGCCCGATGGCGGCATATTGCGCCACATTGCCGAAGCCCTGAACCGCCGCGATTGCGTTCTGTGGATCCATATTTAAATAATTTAACGCCTCGCGGATCGTGTAAACCACCCCAAAGCCGGTGGCTTCGGTGCGTCCCAGCGAACCGCCGCCGCCAATCGGTTTACCCGTAATTACGCCGGGAGTAAACTGGCCTACCAGTTTCGAGTACTCATCCATCATCCAGCCCATCATACGCGGGTTGGTCCCCACATCCGGAGCAGGGACATCCTGCCGCGGGCCAATATTGCGATAAATTTGCTGAATCCAGCCCCGGCATAGACGCTCTTGCTCATTAATCGATAAAGTAGCTGAATCAACCGCCACCCCACCCTTACCGCCGCCCAGCGGAATATCGGCTACAGCAGTCTTCCAGGTCATCCACATCGCCAACGCCCGCACAGTATCCAGTGTCTCCGATGAATGGAACCGGATGCCTCCCTTAGAAGGACCGCGCACATCGCTGTGCTGCACACGATAACCAAAGAACACCCGGATCGAGCCATCATCCATTTTCACTGGAATCTGAAAACGGAATTCGCGCGACGGCCAGCGCAGCATTTCGGCAGCTTGCGGGTCGAGATTGAGCATCTCGGCAACATGGTCAAACTGAGCCTGCGCCATCTTGAATGCATTAATTTGTTCTGTCATTCTCAATTGTCTCCTGATAGAAGCTTAGGGTGTAGAAATGTTACGCGGGCACCATGCGGTACCCGCGCTTCCTACTCAAAAAATGAATTGTAAGACGAAAACATCCATGTTTTTTGTCTCTCCTGGCAACACCAGTATTCCCCCCAAGAGTAGCAGACGCGCCCCGCAGCGTCAAGTGACTTTCAGGATACGCATTGCGTGAGTAAATTCATACCCACCTAACCATTCAACTGACGGAGCAACTCTTCCCGCACAACCTGTGGATTAGCCTTCCCCTTCATCGAGCGCATCACCTGCCCAAAGAACCAATTGACCAGATTCTCTTTGCCATTGCGAAATTGCTGCACCTCAGCAGGGTGATCTGCCAACAATTGTGCAATTGCTGCCCGTATGGGTTCAGAATCCGAGATTTGGCGCAGGCCACGAACTTCGACAATACTTTCGGCTGACTCGCCGTTCGCAAACATTTCGGCCAGCACGATTTTGGCGGTGCTGCTGTTGATGGTTCCCGCCTCGAGCAGATTCAGCAACCCCGACAGGTTTTGCGGACTCACCCCGGCGCTGCTGAGGCCAACCCCGGCCTGATTCAGCAACCCGAAGAGTTCGCCTGCAATCCAGTTGGCAACTAACTTCGGCGTGATCTTTGCCCCGGCGGCCAGCGCTGTCTCGAAATAATCGGCTACTTCCTGTTCGGCAACCAAAACATCGGCATCATACTCGCTCAGCTGGTACTGCTCGATGAAGCGCGTTCGTTTGGCTTCGGGCAATTCGGGCAAATCGGCACGAATTTGCGCCAGCCACTCTCCTGAGACGGCCAGGGGCGGTAAATCTGGCTCCGGAAAGTAGCGATAATCGTCTTCTTCTTCCTTGCTACGCTGCGACACGGTCACCTGGCGCGCCTCATCCCAGCCCATCGTCTGCTGGATAACGCGCTCTCCCTTGCGGTGCAACTCACTCTGGCGCTCAATCTCGTACAAAGTGGAACGTTCCAGGGCGCGGAAACTATTCAGGTTTTTGATTTCGGTGCGAGTATTGAATTCAGTGCTGCCCGCCTCGCGCACCGAGATATTGGCTTCGAAACGCAGCACGCCCTTCTGCATATCACCCGAATTAACTGCCAGATAGCGGAGCAAATTTCGCAAGGTTTCACCGTAAATTCGCGCTTCCTCGGCGCTGCGCAAATCTGGCTCGGAGACGATTTCTAATAGCGGCACCCCTGCCCGGTTAAGGTCGATCAGGCTGTATCCCTCACCCCTAGCCTCACTCCCAGTGGGAGATGGGTTGGGGTGAGGACTTTCCATATGAGTCAGCTTGCCGGTATCTTCCTCCAGATGCACGCGCCGCACACGGATATCGCGCACCCCCTCGGCTGTGCGAATCCGCAAAGAGCCGTTTTCCGCTAACGGCTCTTTGTACTGCGAAATCTGATAACCCTTCGGCAAATCGGGATAAAAATAATTTTTGCGGGCAAAAATGCTCACCGGGGCTATCTCACAGCCCAACGCCAGCGCCACTCGAATGCCATATTCCACCGCCCGCTGATTGACCACCGGCAACATACCTGGCATCCCGGCGCATACCGGACAAACAGCGCTGTTGGCTTCGGCGATCGTATTATCCACCACCGGGCAAGAACAAAATATCTTCGACTGCGTGGCAATCTCGGCATGAACCTCAAGACCAATGACCGGCTCATACATCATCTCCGTCTCCCATCCCCGATCTTCGGTCATATCTTCACTTCGGAGTTATCACCCACATTCAGGCTATTCACGCCCCCATCTAGCAGGGTATTTTCACCGATCATTGAGTATTCCAGGCTGACACCCAAAACTTGCGTATTTTTCTCAATAATTGTATCGCGCAACACGCTATTGCGCACAGTGCAGCCAGCGCCAATCGACACAAAGGGGCCAATCACCGACGATTCGATAGTAGCATCCGGGTGGATAAATACCGGCGGAATCAACGCCACGCCCTCGCTAAGTTTCACCGATGCCGAATTATCATGCCCATTTTTAAGCATATAGCGGTTGGTCTCCAAAACGGCATCGGCTGTACCCGCATCTAGCCAGACCTGCACGCGCTCGGTGCGCATTTTCGCGCCCCCCTCCAGCATAATATTAATTGCATCAGCGAGGTAATATTCGCCCTTGAGGTGGCGGTCTTGCGCCATCTGTTCTTCGATAGCAGAAATCAGGGCTTCCGAATCTTTGAAGTAGTAAAATCCCACCACGGCCAGGTTATTGGCAACATCTTTGGGTTTTTCGATCAGACGCTTCACCCAGCCATCCTCACCAACTTCTGTCACACCAAAGCGGCGCGGATCAGGCACCGGTTTGACCCAGGCCACCGCGTCGGCTTCCTCCGTCGCAATAAATGCTAAATCGGTCTCAATCAGGGTATCGGCAAATACCATCAGCATTGGCCCACTGAGATACTCTTTTGCCAAATATATCGCGTGCGACTGCCCGCGCATTTCGGCTTGTTCCACATAGCGCACATTATAATCGGGGTGATTCTCTTGCATATGGGTTTCAATTTTATCCCCAAGATAGCCAACAATAAAAATAAACTCTATATTGCCAGAATCATCCAGCGTCGAAAACGTATCCATGACATGCGCCAGCACACTCTTTCCAGCCAGGCTAAGCAATTGCTTCGGGCGGCTCCAAGTATGCGGGCGCAAACGCGACCCAAAACCAGCCATCGGAATAACAACTTTCAATGAATTCGTCATATAGCTTCCTTCTCTTTCTAAATATTGGGGATATATTATACCGTTGAAGCCTATTTGCGCACGCAGAAAAATCCCCTCGAGGCGCATCCAACGCAACAGAGGGGATATTCATTCTGCGAATAATGAGGGTACTCGGAAATCAGGGGGAGGCAACGCCCGAAGGATTAATTCGGTTTCGTGCTGGCATAGATCGCCGCGCCAACCGCACCCAGCGCTGCGGCGAAGACAATCCCGCCCGCGCAGCACACCGAACCACAAACCGCGGCGCTGCCAATTGCGGCTGCATCACCGCCTGCGCCCATGAGCATTTCAGGGGTAATCCCAATATCACGCAAACTGCGCATCACATCCGGGGGAATCTGGCGCATCACTTCAGCCATCGCTGCCGCGCCGCTCCCCGTGGCGGTTTGCACCAGCGAGATGATGAAATTGACCACACCACCGCCTGCCCCAGCTACAGTTGCCGCTAATGCACCTTCCTTGGCGGCAGTGCCCGATTCGCGCGGGGGCAGCATATAAGAAGCCGCCAGCACACCAACGACAATATAGGTAATCCAGCGCAACGGGATGACACAAAAAGCTACAAAGGGGATTATGCCTAATAGATTTAGCACGATCAAAGCCCCGGCGCCAATCAGACCTGCTTTTAGCCAACCCTTCATTTCAACCTCCTCAAGATTAATGCTTCTGATGGATGAAAAACGCTATTTCATTGTAGAAGGGAATAAAATCGCCGTCAAGTGCGAAGCCACGGCTTTCTTAAAGTTTCGCCGTGTTTATTCGAAAATGCTATATGTCACCCTGAGGCGGAGCCGAAGGGTCTAGCGCAGCGTGATTTTCGATGAAGATGGAACTTTTCGCTTCGCTAGATGCTTCGACCTGCGGTCTCAGCATGACCCTTTTTCGACTTTAAGAATGCCGTGAGTGCGAAGCCAGGGCCTTTAGTGTCTTTGCCTAATCTTGCTACCCTTCTAGTTCAAGGATCGTGCGCTCTAGCAAATCCACTGCCGCACCCAGAGTTTGCGCGTCAAAAGCCAGGCGTGCACCTGCTGCGGCGTACAATTCTGAAATCGTGGCTGTACCTCCCAAGGCCAACGCAGAGCGATAGGCCGCCAGCGCTCTAGCCTGATCCCTAAGCGCATTGGCCCATATTTGTACCGCGCCAAGCTGCGAAAGGCCGTATTCGATGTAATAGAAGGGGTAGCGATGGATATGCAGTTTGCGATGCCAGCCGGTCGCCAGCGCATCTTCCAGGCCGCTCCAATCGAGTGAGGGCATAAATCTGGCGTTGAGGGCGCCCCATTGGGTGTCGCACTCTGCCGAGTTGCTGCTCTGCGCCGGGTGTTCATAGACCCAGTGCTGAAAAGACGAAACAATTGCCATATAGGGCCAGAAGAGCAGCGTGTTTTCCAGGTGTTGAACGCGTGCCCGAGCGGCATCAGCCTCGCTGAAATAGCCGCCCTGCGATTTGCTCAGATAGGGCGCGGCCAGAAATTCCATCGCTGTGGAAGCCACTTCATTGAATTCCATATTCGCGCGCCACTGATGATGATAGGGCAAGCGGCTGCGCTCAAATACATGGAAAGCGTGCCCGGCTTCGTGCAGCAACACACGCACATCGGTTTCCAGGCCAACGGCGTTCATGAAGATGAAAGGGCGCGCCTGCGTGGCGAAGGAGGTGCAGAATGCGCCGGGGGATTTGCCAGGGCGATTTTGCAGATCAAGCAGATTCTCGCGGCGCATGGCGGCAAAATATGCCCCCAGTTCAGGGTCTACTTGCTTGAAAACACCTTCAGCAATGGCATCGAAATCTTCGGGCTTCGCATACGCCTGAATGCCGGGAAAGCGCATCGTGGACTGCTCCCGCTCTAAATCCCAGGGGCGCAGCGAATCCAAGCCCAGGCGGGCGCAATGTCGGGCATAGACGCGCTCCGCAGCAGGAACGGCGACTTCGGCAATGGCCTCAAAAAACTCTTTGCTATCCTGAGGGGTATAGTCAAAACGATGCAATTGCTGCCACTGGTAGGCGCGGTAATCAGGCAGATCAGCGTTAGCGGCAATTTGCTGGCGCAGTTCCATGGCCTGCATCCAGAGAGCATTAATCGCAGCGCGGTCTTGTAATTGGCGTTCAGAGGCCATCCGCCACAACTGCTCGCGCACAGCACGGTCAGAGGTGTGCATTTTAGCGGCGGCTTTCTGAAGTGTAAGGCTATCGCCCTGATATTCGATGCTCTGCCCGCCGGTAATTTTGCTGTATATTGAGCCAAGTTTGCGTTCTTCGGTTTGCAGAGGCAGGTTTTCATCGCGGAAAATCTGCGCTTCAGCACGCATCCGCATTAAGGGCACGCGCATGCCTTCGGGTTCGAGTCCGCTTTCGAGGAGTTTTTTCTTGAGTTGCTGATCCGCGGCCTGGAGTTTCGGATAGAGATTCTCCAAAAAGCTGTAATAGCGCTGCTCTGCTTCGGCATCGGTTGTATCCTGAAAACTGGTCAATTGCAAACGGGCGTAGGTTTCATCAACGAGTTTGCGCAATTCCGACCAATCAGCAAGCCAGACCGCGATACAAGCGGAATCAAAAAGGCGGGCGAGCAAACTTTGATAATGAGGTTCCAGATCGGTCCAGGCAGCGGACATGAATTCTGTGATGGTTGGTGGTTTGAAGGTCATCGGAATTCCTTAATAATGGCTTTTTTTTGTGCAATACTGTATTTGTCAGGAGTAGATTGAATAAATCGCTCATTCAATCTGGAATGCGAATGGTGCGGATTTCGCGAATATTTTTCAGAAAACATTCGCTCGATTAGCGATATTCGCGCTCATTCGCGTTTAGAATAGCGAATCCACGTTCTCAGCAGCGATTTTATTGGGCTTCCAAGACACGAATGATTTGCAGCAAGGTTTGATTGACGGGTGTAGGGATGTTGTGCTGCTTGCCCAGATCAACCACCGTTCCGGCGAAAAGTTCGACTTCAGTCTTGCGTCCGGCTTCGATATCTTGCAGCATGGATGTTTTGCCATCCGCGGAGAGCTTATTGAGGAATGGGTGCCACTCGGCAATCGCATCTTCATGCAAGTCAATCCCCAAGTATTCCGCCAGAGTGATGGCTTCGCGCATCAAAGTTTCCATCAGCGTACACGCATCATGATTATCGCGCAGCATTCCGTAGGTGGCGTTCATCACCGCGGAGGCCTGATTAGCGCCGACGTTGACCATAAACTTCCACCACAGGGCGCGCAGCATATCGGTCGGCGTTTCGTGAGGCAAACCCACACGGTCGAGGACGGCTTGTAGAAGGCGCAAACGCGGGCTGATGTCATCATTTTGCGCTTCGCCAATCAACAACTTGCCGGGCGTGGCGTAGGCGGTACTGTTACCCTCCCGAACCGCGTCCATGCCCACGGCTACACAATAGAGCACATGCTCCCAACCATATTGGGCGGCGAGATACTCTTCGCTGACAATGCCATTCATCACTGAGATGATTAACGTCTCCGGACCGATGAAGTTCTTCAATAGGGGAACCGCATCGGGCATGTGATGGTGTTTGAGCGCCACGATGATGAGATCGCTGGGCGCGGCTAGCTCGGGGGTGGTGACGGGGAGATCGTAGCGCGTGCCATTGACGATGATGCCAGCCCGTCGCAAACGCGTGGCGCGCTCGCCATTGGCGGCCAGTTCAACATCAAAACCGGCAGCGTGAAATTTTGTGGCGTACAACATGCCCAAAGCCCCCGCGCCTAAGATGGTGACTCGTTGAATTTCTGACATGGTATGAAACAACCACAAAGACGCGGAGTTCACGAAGATTTCTCAGTGAATACACAGAGAATTTCTGTGTCTCTGTGGTGAAATTTAAATTACTGATGACCCGAAACCGGGTGCGGTTGGTAACGCTCTTCTAAAAAGTGGATTTCCTCCTCACTGAGGGAAATCTCCACCGCAGCAATCGCTTCGTCGAGATGCTTCATTTTACTTGCCCCTACGATCGGGGCAGTAACCCCTTCTTTGTGTAGCAACCACGCCAGAGCAAGTTGCGCCGGGCTGTGGCCGCGGCGGGCAGCTAACTCTCGCAGGCGTTCGATCACATCAAAATCTGCCTGATCAAATCCGTACAAATTATCACCCACCGTATCAGTTTTAGCGCGCAGGGTCTGTGGCCCGGCCTTGAGTTCACGGTTTCCCGCTAAAAGGCCGCGCGCGAGTGGACTCCACGGGATGATGCCAATGCCCTGATCGCGACACAAGGGCATCATTTCGCGCTCTTCTTCACGATAAATCAGATTATAGTGGTTTTGCATGGAGACAAAACGCGTCCAGCCGCGCAGATCGGCCAGGTAGAGCGATTTACTGAATTGCCAGCCGTGCATACTCGATGCCCCGATATAGCGCACCTTACCCGCCCGCACCAGATCATGCAGGGCTTCAAGAGTCTCATCAATAGGGGTAGTGTAATCCCAGCGATGAATCTGGTATAGGTCAATATAATCGGTGTTCAGACGGCGCAGCGAATCTTCAACTGCCTGCATAATATGAACACGCGAAAGGCCGCCCTGGTTGGGTTTGTCGCCAGTAGGGAAATATACTTTCGTAGCAATCACAATTTCGTCGCGGCGGGCGAACTCGGCTAACATTTTTCCGGTGATTTCTTCGCTACCCCCAGCGGAGTACATATTGGCGGTGTCGAAAAAATTGATTCCGGCCTCGATGGCGCGGCGCACAAAGGGGCGGCCTTCATCACCGGGCAGCACCCACTCGCGCCAGTTGGGGTCGCCGTAGGTCATCATGCCCAGGCAGAGGCGCGAGACTTTCAATCCACTGCGGCCTAAGTTGGTATATTGCATTGGGGTTACCTCCGGGGAATAAAAACCTCCGAGATTTGGCTTCTTCGCTTGGCTTGAAGTGCTTCGCGAAAATCTCGGAGGTTTGGTCAGGCTTTATTTCCGCGCTGGTCTACGAGATTTTGAGCGATAGTTGCGTTTATTATTGCCGCCTCGATGTCTGGAGTGGCGATTCTTGGATGTGTCCGCTTGCGTTGAGAGCTGAAAGTCGGGCTTAAAACTACCGTAATCAAATTCGGGCAAAACGCGCTTTTCGATGGGAGCTTTGAGTACTTTCTCGATCGCGCGTACCATAGCTACATCTTCAGGCGTAGAAAAGGTAAAAGCCTCGCCGCTAAGTTCAGCGCGCCCGGTGCGGCCAATGCGATGCGTATACGCGTCGGCGGTGTCGGGCATGTCGTAGTTAATCACATGGGAAATGTCTTCTACATCGATACCGCGGGCGGCCACATCGGTTGCGACCAGCAAATCAAATTTTCCGGAGCGGAAACCATCCAGGGCCAGTTGGCGCTGATTCTGCGACATATTCCCCTGCAACGCCGCGGCGCGGTACTTTTCTTTTTTTAAGTCATTGGCTAGAAATCGTGCCCGTCGTTTCGTGCGCGTGAAAATCAGCACTCGTCCTGAAGCAGTGCGCTGCAACAAGGCCAACAAGAGTTCCTTTTTCTTCGTTTGTGCTATGGGATACAAGGCATGGGAAACGGTCTTCGCCGGGGCAATAATGCCAATTTGAACCGTCTCAGGATTTTTTAGAATCGTATCAGCAAGTTTGCGAGCATCATGCGGCATGGTGGCTGAGAAAAAGAGCGTTTGGCGTTTGGTGGGCAGCAATTTGATAATGCGGCGGATGTCGGGCAGAAAGCCCATATCACACAGCCGGTCGGCTTCATCGAGTACAAGAATTTCTACGTTTCGCAGGTTGATATTGCCTTCATTGGCAATATCGAGCAAACGGCCTGGCGTAGCGACAACAATCTCAACGCCACGGCGTAGAGTTTCCACCTGACGGGTTTTGCTCACACCGCCGTAAATCGTCATGCTGCGGGTCTGAGTCTGTTTGCCGAAATCTTTCATAACTTGATGGATTTGCTCCGCCAACTCGCGGGTGGGTGCCACAATCAGGGCGCGGATTTTCCCCCGAGGGCCGCGCGTCAGATGCTGTAAAATGGGGAGCGCAAAGGCAGCCGTCTTGCCAGTACCAGTTTGGGCAATGCCAATCAGGTCACGTCCATTTAGCACCAGCGGAATAGCCTGCTGCTGAATCGGTGTAGGGGTGTCATACCCCGCTTTTTTTATGCCACCTTGAATACGGGCATCAAGAGAAAACTGTTCAAAATTCATAAGAATAGGTCCACTACGATCAGTGGATACAAAATTTCAGCCGACGTTCTCGATACACAATCGGGAAAAACTAATATCCAACACTTTATTGAGAAAATATGTGGGTCAAGTGCATTTTGTTCAAAATAATGCTGACCAGCATAATCTTATTGACAAAAAACAGCACTCCAAAGAACGAGAAAAGCTACGCTAGAATAAACGCGAAAGTTGTATCCCGCCGAAAACGGCCAGCAGACCTAAGAAAATCTGCAAACCGAGATTGGTCAACGCTGATGAGGTCTGTCCATTCTGGAACAAGCCCATCGTTTCGTAGCTGAACGTCGAAAACGTAGTAAACGCGCCCAGAATGCCAGTAAACACAAAGGCACGCGCGGTAGTCGAGAATACATCCCGCGCATCAGCAAAACCTGCCAAAAAACCGATCAATAAACAACCCACAATATTTACAACGAAAGTACCGTAGTGTGTTTGTGTAGTTATGCGCCCCACCGCACCGCTAGCGGCATATCGCAATGTGGCACCAATAAAACCGCCCAAACCAACAAATATTATTTTCGTGAGCAATGTCATCTCCCATGCAGGCCTGCAGCCATGAAATTCAACAGGCGATTGTACCACGATTGAGGCACAGGGTTTTTCGCATTCCTTGACCAGCCAAAAAACTTGCGATACACTTCCCGGGCTGTTTGGACACGGAGGCATCCTTATGCACTCGACAACCGAAGAGAACTGCTCAATTGCCGCTCTTGGCGACAGTTTTTTTACGCGTTGCTGGTTTGCACCTCCGAACTAAGACAATTTGAAGATCATTGATTGACAATTTTTAGACCACGGTGCATCTGGCGCAGTGGTTTTTTTGTTTTTCGGTTGAAAGTTGAACGTTCAATTTGTAACCTGCAACTTTCAACCTTCAACCTAAAATAAATGAGATTGACTATGACTACACTACCAATAAATTTAGATGACGGCCTGCTCCTCCGCTGGGCTACGCCAGATGATAACGAACAACTCATCGAACTGGCTTTTCACGCCATTGATGAAGACGAAGAAGAATACCCCTTCGTGAAGATTTTTATGCAAGATTGGGCAGACGGTAAATTTCCCCTGCTGCGCCACGCGGATATGACCGTTGTAGAGGATACCAGCACCGGAAAGATTGTCTCCTCGATGTGCCTGTTCTCGGAAACCTGGCGTTATGCGGATACACCCATCAAGGTGGGACGTCCCGAAGTGGTGATGACGCACGAAGATTATCGCCGCAAGGGGTTGATTCGCCAACAATTTGAGGTGATTCACGCCCTGAGCGCGGCGCGCGGCGAGTTGATGCAGGTCATCACCGGGATTCCATCGCTATATCGAAAATTTGGCTACGAGCTTGCGCTGCAACTCGGCGGCGGATACCGCATTTACCCGCCCAGCTTCCCCCGCCTGAGCGATGATGTCACCGACGATTATCGTCTGCGCACACCCGCCTCACAGGCCGACCGCGCTTTTGTGCGCCAACTGCACGAAGTCAACACGCGCCAAATGCTCTTTTCGATGGACGCCAACGATGAAACCTGGCAATACGAATTCGACGGTTACACCGACGGCTCCGACGGTAAATTTCACTGGCTGCTGATCGAAGACCAGCACGGCGAAGCGCTGGGCTATGTACATCATCAGCACGTTTTCTGGGGGCCGGTGATGAATATCAACTTTTTGGCGCTCAAGCCGGGGGTGGGCTATCTCAATTTGCTGCCGCATTTACTGCACGGGCTGTGGAAAATTGCTCAACACAAAGTTGTGGATGACAGTTTTGAGCATCCTGCCGAAGAAATCCGCGGGCTGTATTTACGTTTGGGGCGCGAGCATCCCATCTACGATGCGATTGGGTGCGATGTGATGCAGGCCGCACCGCCCTATGCCTGGTTTACGCGCATCCCCGATGAGACCGCGTTTTTACAGGCCATCCAACCGGCGCTGGAAAAACATCTCGCCGCGTCTGCGGAGGCAGGATTCACCGGCGAGTTAAAGCTCAACTTCTACGGCCGCGGCACCCAGCTCCAATTCCAGGCCGGGGCGCTCACCATCACCCCGTGGCAGCCCGCCGACGGGTCCGACGGCCATGCTCATTTTCCGGCCAACGCCTTCTGGTCGGTCATCTGCGGGCAAAAATCGGCTGCTCAACTGCACGACGAAATCCCCGACTGCTGGATGAGCCGCACCGCCCGCGCCCTGCTGGGCTATCTCTTCCCGCCCTTCAACGGGCAGGTGTGGGTTTTCGGTGGTGGCGCATGAGCGACAAGATTGCTCAGACCAATCGCGCCGCCGTGGTTTAATTCGTTTTGGCGATTAAAAGAATAACCTTGTTATGCCCCGCACGCGGTTATGGATTACAGTTTTACCTACGTGTTTTCGCCACGGAGACAACAGAGAACGTGCATGTTTTTAGGCGATCCTCAAAACTCTCTGTGGCGAATTAGTAGTGACACAATCAATACCTGGGCTGCGGTTTAATTTTGTCTTGCATGTAGGCTGTAATCAATGCGTCGACATATTTCTCGTCCAGGTGCTCCCCAGTTATACTCCGCAGAATATCCAACGCCGTTTCAATGTCTATCCCTGGACGATACGGACGATCCGATGTGATCGCATCAAAAACATCGGCAACCGCCACGATACGCGCAATCGGCGAAATCTGGTCTCCGCTCAACCCCAACGGGTAGCCTTTTCCGTCGAGACGCTCGTGATGCTGAGCCAACGCGGGAAGTTCATCACTGAGCAAACTCACGCCCCGGATGATATTCGCCCCAATTGCCGGGTGTTTTTTGATCTCGTCATACTCTTCAACAGTCAGGCGGCCCGGTTTGGTCAGAATAGTATCGGGCACACCAATTTTACCAATATCATGCAGCAACGCCCCAATCCGAATGCTGTGCCGCATTTCAGGCGGCAAATTTAATTGCTCGGCGATTGCCACACTGAAATCACTCACGCGTTGCGAGTGGCCTTCGGTGTAGGGGTCTTTGGCGTCAATCGAGGCAACCAAGGCCGTAATTGTGTTTAAAAAGAGTTCATCAGCGTCATTATAGAGATTTGCAATATGTAACACGCTGGCAGCTTGTTCTGCTAATGTGCCCAGCAACTGCACATCGTTTGCATCAAAATGACCATCGCGTTTATTAATCGCCTCTACGCCGCCAATAATGCAAGATTGCGTGGCGCCGCGCTCGCGCCCCAATACTACCGTTGGCACTCGCAATGGAACTGCCAACAACGATTTTGTGGTCATCCCGCTGATTTCATCAATGCCAGGGTAATGACGCGCATCGGCTTTTACATCATCCACACAAGCCACTATACCAGTGCGCACAACGTCGCCAATAATACCCAATTCGGCCGGCATCCGCAGCGGCGGTAGATTCGTCTGATGCATATCGCGTGATAGATTGAGAATTAGTTCATGTTGCTGATCATCAAGCAAGAATAGCGAACTGGCTTCAGCATTGAGCAAATCGCGCGCCTGGGCAATAATGACCTGCAAAATTTGGTCCCGGTCGAGTGTGGAACTAATTTTGGCGATGAGTTCAATCAACGCTTGCAACCGCTGACTATGTTGCTGTGTATTGCGCAGCAATTTGTCTTTCTCATATTCGGAGGCCATACGATTGCCCAAGAGCTGCATGAGTTGAATAGGTTTCTGAGAAAAATTGAATACCTGAACCGCACCCACCGGTTCGCCGCGCAACATCAGCGGAAAAGCAATCGTGTTCGTAAGTAAAGTGTCCCCGTCATCAACCGGGCCATACCAGCGCGCATCTGCGGCCAAATCGTTCACCACGATCGCCTCACTTTGCTGAACGGCGGCACCGATGATGCCCTCCGAAGCCCCTATACGCTGGCCAACCAATTTGCCACCAGCGCCAGCGCCGCGCACAACCTGAAAAACCAGTTCATTCGTATGAGTATCGAACAAATACATCGTCCCCGTGTTGCTCCCGCTCACCATCAGAATTAAATCAAGCATTTCACACAATAAATCATCCAACTCAGTGGTGCTGGCAATCTGATTGGCGCGTGCCAAAATGCGATAGAGTCTCGAGGTCTCATCCGCGGCTTGCAAGGGTCCAGTCAGACGGCTGCTATCTAGCGTCATTAATCTGTCACCCCAATCCCAGGGTTAGCCTTGTGCCAGTCGCTAACCGACTGAAAAAGATGTGCGGCGTTCAATAATCGCTGCTCCTGAAAATGCGGGCCAAGCAACTGCATTCCAATGGGTAAATTTTCATGATCCAGGCCGACGGGGAAGGCTACCCCCGGTATTCCGGCCAGATTTGCCGGGAGCGTAAAAATATCTTCCAGATACATCGCCAACGGATCGCCGCTATGCGCGCCGATCTTAAAAGCCGTGGTTGGGGCTACTGGCGCGGCGATCATATCCACCTGTTTAAAGGCGCGCTCAAAATCTTGCCTTATCAGCGCCCGCACTTTCTGCGCTTTGCCATAATACGCATCCTGATAGCCCGCCGAAAGCGCATACGTCCCCAACATGATGCGCCGCTTGGTCTCGCGCCCAAACAACGCTCCGCGCGTGGCCGTGTAAATATGATGCAAGTCATCGGCATCCACACGCGGCCCGTAGCGCAGGCCGTCGTAACGCGCCAGATTGGCTGAAGCCTCTGCCGGAGCGATCAGATAATAAACTGGCACGGCATATTGCGTATGTGGTAGTTTCACAGGGATAATTTCTGCGCCCATAGAATGATAAGCCTGGATAGCAGCCCGCACAGCCGATTCCACTTCGGGCTGGATTCCGCCGCCAAAATATTCATCGGGGACGCCCACGCGCAACCCGGCGGTGTCCCAGCTATCATCGATGGTGATCTGCCCCTGAGGGGCGTTCCCGCTAGTCGCATCGCGCGGATCACGTCCCTGCATTATATTGAACACCAACGTTAGATCGGCCACATCGCGCGTCAGCACACCCACCGAATCCAGCGACGAGCCATAGGCAAATAAGCCATAGCGCGAAACGCGCCCATAGGTCGGCTTGATGCCCGTTACGCCGCAAAACGAAGCCGGTTGGCGCACGCTGCCGCCAGTATCCGTTCCCAGCGCCGCCGGAGCCATGCGCGCCGCTACAGCCGCCGCGCTGCCCCCACTGGAGCCACCGGGAACACGTTCCAGATTCCAGGGGTTGTGCGTCACCCCATAGGCGGAATTCTCCGTAGATGATCCCATCGCAAATTCATCGGTATTGGTTTTGCCCAAAATAATCGCCCCAGCAGCCCGCAGTCGCGCCACTACGGTAGCATCATAGGGTGGCTGGAACGTCTCCAGGATTTTCGAGCCAGCCGTGCAGGGCATCCCCGCCACAGCGAGCACATCCTTGACGGCTAAAGGCACCCCCAACAGGGACGGGATCGCCTCCCCGCGGCGAGAGAGCTCCGCCCGCTGCTGATCTGCAGCATCGGCCTGGATCAGTGCATCTTCCAGCCGCAGAGTGAGAAAAGCGTGCAGACGCGGCTCCAACTGCTGAATGCGCTCTACATAAGCCTGCACCAATTCACGCGCCGAAAAATCGCCGTTCGTAAGACCAGTAATGATTTCAGATATTGTAAGATTTGTTAACATATTCTATGATGGGTTGAAAGTTTAAAATTGAAGGTTACAGGTTGCGAGCAGGAAAACAAAACCTCCAACTTGCAACCTGTAACTTTCAACGATCAAGTACTGGCGGCACACGGAACTGGCGTGCATCCGCATCCGGAGCGTTAGAGAGCAGCGCATCGATTCCCAGCCCGGGGTGGGGTTCATCGGTTCGCAATTGGCTATCATCGGTCTGAAGATACGCCATCGCATCCACAGCCTCGGTATCCACTTGCTGGAGTTGTTCGAAATAATCCAGAATCGCCGAAAGCTGTTGCGCGTAGCGCTCCCGCTCGGCCTCCGTCAAATCCAGACGGGCGAGTTGGGCAATATGTTCAACTTGATTTTTCGTTAGAGACATAGGTCAAATTATACAATGGATTTTCACCACTCTTGTGCATACCAGCGTAAATAGGTCTCCAGGTGCGCCGCCCAGTAGTTCTCATCGTGCACCCCCTGAAATTGATGCCACTCATGGGGGATATTTTCATCCGTCAAAATCTCACCCAGTTGGAGGGTGTACTGTCGCCAGCGATCATCCGCGCCGGTATCGAGATATATCCGCGGCAGTTGTGCTTCAGGGATCGCACGCAGCCATTCACGCAAGCGCTGTTCGCTGTCATTCACAAACCCTGGCGCGCTGTGCGCGCCAATTACGCCAAAGTGTTCATACTGTGAGATTCCCAGGTAAATAGCCCAATTTCCGCCGCGCGAAAGACCGCCAATGGCGCGGTATGTCCGTTCTGAACGTACACGATACTCACGTTCAATATGGGGAATCAGTGCGTTGAGCAACGCCTCGCCATAGGTATTATCTGTCGGTGGGGTGTAGTGGTCTTGCTCTGCGGGGAAAATCATCACCACTGGCGGAATAATCCCCTCCGCAAGGAGCCGGTCGGCAGTTTCCGCGGCCCCCAGGCGCAGCCATTGGTCTTCGGTATAAGTCTGGCCGTGCAACCAATACAACGCCGGGTACTGGCGCTGCAAATACTCAGCGTAGCAGGGCGGCAAATATACGCGATACTTCAATGGCTCCAGAAGCAAATCGGTTGCTAGCTCACCGCTTTCAACGCGGCCGGTTGTTTGGCTGCAAATCTCTGGTGTGGGGGTGGGGGTTGGTGAAGGGATGAGAACTTCACCCCTCTCCCCCGAATCGAGGAAGAGGCTGGGCGAGGGGGTCGGGGACAGAATCGCCCTTGGGGTTGAATCCAAGCCCGGTGAGGGAGCTTCAACCGCGCCCCCCGCGTGATTCATTCCCCCGGAGCAGGCTGCCAGCCCCAGGAGGAGTATCCCCCCAATGATGAGCATCCGTCTATATTTCAATCTTCTGTAGCAGGGGGTTGTGGTTCTTCAATCGGTATTTCAATGGGCAAGCCCAGGTCTACTTGATCTTCCATCGTGATCTGCCCGCGCAAGAAAGCGCCCTCTTCAGTAGAAAATGCCGCTGTGACTACATCACCCCACACGCGGCCTGTCTTGCGAATTTCAACTTTTTCGGCAGTAATATCGCCGCGCAAGGCACCCGCCACAATCACAACATGCGCCCGCACATGCTCACAAGTTACACGTCCGTTTTCACCAACCACGAGCATACCGCGCAGGGAAATCTCGCCATCAAAAGTACCCTCGACGCGTACGCCACCGCTGCCGCTGATGGCACCCTTCCAGGTAATACCAGATCCCAAAACCGATGTAACGCGCGTCACCGGTGATGGCAGGCTGGCGCTTTCAGTAATATCATCTTTTCGCTTGAACATGGCCTGAGTTTACCATAGCGCGGCCTCCAGCCGCAATAAAAAAATTACACAACGCCGCGAGAAAAATGAGGACGCAAAGAAAAATACATCAGGAATTTTGCGCCTTCGCATCTCTGCGTCCTTGCGATAATCGCTATTCGGTTTTTTCGCGGGCGGTAGGAATCCCTAAAATACTATACCCTGAATCGACGTAGATAACCTGCCCTGTGGTTTTCGCGCCCAGTTCAGAGCAAAGGTATACGGCGGTATTACCCACATCTTCAATGCCAATTTCTTGTGGTAGGGGCGCAAATTCAGTGAACTGCCGATACATGGTCTTGAAGCCCGAAACCCCCGCCGCGGCCAGTGTGCGGATGGGGCCAGCCGAGATCGCGTTTACGCGCACATTTTGCGGGCCGAAATCATAGGCCAGGTAGCGCGTAGACGCCTCCAACGCGGCTTTGGCGACGCCCATGACATTATAATTAGGGGCCACTTTTTCGCTGCCGTAGTACGTCAGAGTCAGCAACGAACCGCCGGGGCGCAACATCGGCTGAAAAGCACGCGCCAACCCGGTGAAAGAATATACACTAATGTCCATCGCCAGGTGGAAACCGGCGCGGCTAGTATTGTAATATGCGCCTTGCAATTCATCGCGGTTGGCAAAGCCAATCGAGTGTACCAAAATATCAATTTCACCAAAATGCGCTTTGGCTTTTTGGGCTACCCGATCAATTGCGGCATCGTCGGCAACATCACAAGGTTCCACAAAAGAGACGCCCAACGACTCGGCCAGGGGCTGTACGCGGCGCTCCAACGCTTCTCCAGCGTAACTGAAACCCAACTCCGCGCCATGCTGGTGAAAAGCCTGGGCGATTCCCCAGGCAATTGAACGTTTATTCGCCATACCAAAAATCAGGGCTTTTTTGCCTTCTAGTAATTTCATCGAATCCTCCAATAAATAGATTGCGGTAGCTGCTTGGGCAAAAGCCCTTGCAGTGATATTTCCGAGAACAGGGTACGCGTATATAACCCCTAACTATGCTATAAAGTGACGCTTTGATGGCGATAAGCTGATTACGGAATTGAAAAACGAGTATCCTGTCGGATGGTCAACTGAAGACCTTCTTCCAGCATAGTGCGTGGCGAATAGCCTAATTTCTCGCCTGCCAATGATAAATCGGCGCACATGCGGTCTATCCCGGAGCTGGCGCGTGGATTATAGATAATCTCCGCCGAACTGCCAGTAATTTCCACGATCATGCGCGCTAAATCGCGCACAGTGGTTTCGGTGCCGCTGCCTACGTTGATCACTTCCCCGTCAATCGAAGGCGCGGTAGCCGCAGCAACCATCGCCCGAACAACATCATCGACATACACGTAGTCGCGGGTTTGTTCGCCACTGCTATGAATGATGATGCTCCCGTTTCGGACAGACTGTTTAATAAAATTTGGTATCACTGGCGGATGGGACGGAGGCAGATTTTGCCCGGGGCCATAGGCGTTGAATACGCGCAAGCTCACCGTTTCAATGCCCCAAAGTTCTCCAATCGTACGCACATATGTCTCAGATGAAAGCTTGCTGACCGCATAGGGCGAATCGGGAAAAGGTCTGACGGTTTCCTTGAGCGGCTGCCGCGCCTGTTTGCCATAAATAGCTCCTGACGAGATGAAAACCACCCGTCGCACACCAACATCGCGCATGGCCTCCATCAAACTGACTGTTCCCCCCACGTTCACTGTATTATATTCACGGGGGTAGAGAATCGATTCGGGGACGGAAACCCGCGCTGCAAGATGATAGACACAATCAACATTTTGTAATAATGTCCAGAGCTTGGGGCGATCACTGACATCGCCGCGTGTAAAGTGGACGCTTTTATCAATTGCCTGTGGATCGCCCGTTGAAAGATCATCCAGGCCGCGCACCTGATGTCCATCACGGACCAGGCTGTTGGCCAGGGAGGCACCTAAGAATCCGGCTGCGCCGGTGATTAGAAAATTCATTCAATGTCCTCAGATCGTTGAGAAAACATCTGCATCTACAGACTTCACTGCAAAAAACGCCCGAAGGGAGGTTCCGCCGGAATATATGGAAGTAGTAGCTTCGCTACTACTTCCATATATTCCGGCAGGCTTCTCGCTTAATAGCTTTTTGCAGCAGAGCCATTGACTAGAACATACGTTCTGTTATAATCAGCACATAAGAAGGCGCTCCAAACCGATTCAATAGCTGGAGCGCCTGAGGCCCTATCCACATTTATAGGTGGTGGACAGGATATGTTTATTATACCAAAGGGAATCTCAGATTATCCAACGCTTTTAATATGCCTGTTTTTTCTCACCGGCATTGCAGCATACACTCAATTTGTGCGAGGGTATGCTCTTTTGGCAGTTGTTAAAATTATTTCTGCCTAAAGGATATTGCATCAGGAGCTAACTTAATTGGTTAGCTCCTTTTTTTTGCCGTCGGATCAGGCTGCCAATAAAATACGGTGGAAAAATGAGAAATTCTCGTATGGAAAATATGCTCCTGCACGCTACCACACCATAAAAGGAGTTATTCCAATGACGAAAGTGATTATTATCCAAGGTGGCAGTCTGGACTCTTATTACGAGCAGACGCTGAATTATTTGCATCAAAAGTATCATACCTATCCATCGAATTTACTGGATTTACATGTCGATCCAGATGTGATGGCAGAGGTAGGTATGTACGAGCGCCTGGCACGTGACACTGCTGCTGAAGCGCCAATCGATACCAGCTTGCCGCCGGGAAAAATTGTATTATAAGCTAACAAAAACTCAGAATTCCAATCCAAGACTGGACGAAAAGCAAGATGCTTCGTCCAGTCTTGGATTCAGCGAATATTTGTGGCTCCACTAGAAAAAATCTACAAAAATCTATATTGTCCATCCGCGCAGGTTTTGATAGATTCTAGTAGCTCTATACCAAA
>JABGRQ010000215.1 GCA_018648225.1 Chloroflexota bacterium | reverse complement strand
ATTAATAGAATTATTCTTTTAAAATATGTAGAGCGAGTGAGGAGTAATGCAGCCTCACTCGCTCGGTTTATTGTTTATGGTTGCCAGGTTCGCAAGAAAGCGATCATATTGGCAATTTCTTCATTTGTGGCGCGCCCTTCCCAGCCAGCCATGGCGGTTCCGGTGCGTCCTTCCAGGACGAATTCAACCAGCGCAGCGTTGGAGTTGGTTTGGACAAATTCGTTGGGTTGCAGCGCATTACCAATGCCGCCTTTGCCCGCCTCACCGTGGCAGACAGCGCATTTTTCGGCATAGTGTGTTGCGCCAATCGTGGCGTCACCCATTGGCCATTGTTCTTTGAGCGCCGTCAGCGTAACCAATGCCCCAGCGTTATCGTCTGCGACTAACTGAGCGGCAGCGTTAGTGAGTACCTCAAAGCCTTTGCCGTCGGTAATTCCAAGTGCGCGTGTAACGTGGAGTTTGGCGCTGTCGACATCGTTCTCTTCCAGTGAGAAGACTGCCGATGAAATCAGGTCGGTTGCCGAGAAAGCTGCGGTCACTTCTGCGCCATCTCGCCAGGCATCAATCAAGGCCAGAATGTCGTCGATCTGATTGGGGGAGAGTACCGTGCCCCAGGTGGGCATGCCCTTTGCCGGGCGGCCATTGTAAATTGTGCCGCGATACCACTCAGTATCCAGTGCGCCAAGCCGTTCCGCGTCATTGAGCGCCGGAGCTTCGTCTGTGCCCATGCCACCCTCACCGTGGCAAAGCGCGCAGGTTGTTTCAAAGAATAATGCGCCGCGTGCTGCGTCGGGAACGAAGACTACCGGTTCGATAAGCGGTGCATCGGGTTCCCAGGCGCGGATGAAGGCGACAACATTGCGCACATCTTCATCGGTTAGCGGACCGCCGTAGTCTACACTCCAGGCGGGCATTTCGGTGCCGGGTACGCCAGAGCGAACTACCGAGAAGAAGATGCTGTCGAGCGTATTTTTAAGCACTTTTCGATCATTCAGTGCAGGGCCAACGCCGCCTTCGCCTTCTGCGCCGTGGCAGGAAACACATTGGTCCATGTAGACGGTACGCCCGTGGCGCACCCGTTCGGCGGCGATCTCATCGGCAGCGTGTGTTAGTCGGGCAGTTTCACCAAACCAGTAGTATGAAAAACCGGCTAGCACCAGCAGGGTGAGAACCAACCCAATGATCAGGTAGCGTTCGTAGTTCGGTTCATTTTTATTCATGGTTATCTCCCTATGCGCCAGTAATATGCTCGGGCTGATGTTTGCTTCTTTCGGTGGGTTGGCTGGTATCCACCCAGACCTCGCCGCTTTTGATTTCAGCGGGGAAGAAATCGAGCGGGCGCGGGGCCGGGCCACCGATAACATCGCCTACTTCGTTGAATAATGAGCCGTGGCAGGGGCAATGGAATTGTCCCTCTTCCTCAACCCACGGCACCGCACAACCTAGGTGAGTACATTTTTGCCATAGGGCTATCACGCCATCTTCGGTTCGGGAAAGGAAAAACCGTCCGGCCAAAATGCGATTGATACTGTTGATGGCGAATTCATCAATGAGGCCAGCGTATATCGAGCCACCAAAGCCGCCACTAGAAACCGGCTCAATGAATTTCAGCAGGGCAACAGTAGCCTGGGCGAAGATGAGACTTAGCGAGCCACCCCAGGCGATCCCCAGAAATTGGCTTCGGGAGAGAGATTTTTTCGTTTTTTGTTCACTCATGATACATTCTCCTCATGCAACGGTTTATAAGTTATCCCACGGGCTGTAATGGCCGGGCATATTCCAGGGCAAATACAATTCAAAACCAGGGCCGCGGAACAGGAAACCAGCCAGGGTGAATATCACCGCGCTGACGAATAACACCGTGAACAGGGTCAACACGAATTCACGCGAGGTAGGCTTGAGTCGCCAGACAACCAATAAAGGCAACCCGACAATTACACCCATCAGCAGCGCCGGAAACACGGCTTGCAGCACAAAATCGGGCAGTTGACCACGCAGCAACTCACGTGCGGGGAAAGTTGTGTCGAGATAAACGTACAGCGGCATCACGATAAGGGTGTAAATGCTAGTATATAAAGTGATGCGTTTACCGCGTTTTGAGGTGAACCAGACCCCGGAGCCTGCGCGCGAGTTATCGAGATAGGGAATGGCGATTACAAATACAACCATCAGTGCTGGCATCAGGACTGCCATCAGGGTGGGATGTCCGTGCTCGAGCATTTCCTGCAACCCCATGAAATACCAGGGCGCTTTGGCTGGGTCTGTGGTGGTGTTGGGATTGGCGATCTCTTCCAGGGGAGCATTGACGCCCAGTGACATAGCCATCAGCAGGACAACCACGATCAAGGTTAGTAGTAACTCCATAATGGCTACTACTGGGAAGGAGAAGATGGAATTGTCTGGCCCACGATCTGTCATAATTGTGGGGGCTTTGACCAACTCAACCAACGAATAGGTTTTTGTTTTGCTGGTATCTTTGCTAAAACTCTCGTTACTCATGATTCTCTACTCCTCTACAATCTCTGCGTCGGGGGCGTCTTGTGCGGCCAGCCCACCATCTTTACGCACGCGCCACATGTGCAGCGAGGTCAGCAGTGCAATTCCAGCCGGGATTACCATAATGTGCAGCGCGTAGAAACGGGTCAGGGCCTCTTGTCCAACTTCAGGCCCGCCTAGCAAGGTTGCCTTAATCACCGAACCCATCATCGGTTCATACGCGGCCACGCTGGTGCCGACAGTAATGGCCCAATAGGCGAGCTGGTCCCAGGGCAGCAAATAGCCAGTGAAACTGGCGCCCAATGTAAGCAAGAGCAGCACAACGCCAACCACCCAGTTGAATTCGCGCGGCGGTTTGTAGGCGCCTGTATAGAACACACGCACCATGTGAAAGACCACCACAATTACCATCAGGTGCGCGCCCCAACGGTGCAGATTGCGCAGCAATTGACCGAAGGGTACCAACGTTTGCAGGGTGATGATGTAGCTATAAGCTCGCTCAACCGTCGGCGTATAGTAGAACATTAGCAAAATACCCGTGACGCTCAACACGCCGAACACAATCGCCGACATGATGCCAAGACCAAACGAATATGTTGCCCGCAGACTTTTGCGGCTAACTTTCACCGAATGCAGGTGAAAGAAAATATTGGAGGTCATTACCAGTGAACGGTCGAGCGGATTGTCCGGCCAGCCGTGGCGGAAGAATGACCGCCATACTCGTGAGTTGACTATGAAATCTTTTATTCGTTGCATGGGGTTCTCCTGTTAACCTAATCGCCGTAAGAAAGTACTTCTTGGAAGCGGAAGGCCTCCATCGTAATTGCGTCAGTCGGGCAGCGCTCAGCGCATAGAGCGCAACGCGTGCACGCTTCATCATCTTTGAGCATGGCTGCTACTGTGGGGATTTTCTCATCCTTATAAGTCGAAAGCGGTTTGCCCAATTGTGCTTCAACAACTTGCCCAAAGAGTTCGTCGCTTTCAATCTGATTAAGGCTAACAATTTTTAAGCAATCCCATGGGCAAACATCTACACAGGCATTGCAGAGAATGCACTTTTGCCCATCAAAGATTGTGTTGACGCTGCATTCCAGGCAGCGGCTGCCCTGTTCTGCGGCTTCATTCTCGGAATAACCTAAATCGACGACTGTAATCCCGGTGCGCCGATCTACAGGCAAAGACGGTACTTTGCGCTGTTCGAGCTTGGTCCAGTTTTCAAACATGACATGGTTTGAGAGTTCTGTCCACTCAGTTTGAACTTCAACCTTGAGCGCTTTTTTCTGAATGAATTCTTCGATACCCAAAGCGGCGACATGGCCGTGTTTGACGGCATCAATAATCAGGCGCGGGCCGTAGGCCGCATCACCACCGGTGAAAATATCGACGGCAGAAGTTTGTCCGTTGTCGGGGTTGACTTCAATTAATCCGCGGGGCGAAAGTTTGACATCATCAGCGCCGCCGAGTACTTCCAGATCGGCTTGCTGCCCGATTGCCAGGATGACGGTATCACAATCCCAAACGCGCTCGGTGCCAGGCTTGAACTTGGGGCTGAAGCGGCCTTTTTCATCGAAGACGGATTCAACATCAATGGTTTCTAGTCCGACAACTTTGCCATTCTCACTGATAATGCGGCTGGGGCCTACCCTGGGATGGAGTTGAATCCCCTCTTCAAGGGCTTCTTCCAGCTCAAAGTCCGATGCTGGTAATTCATCCCAATCTTCCAGGGAAATCATCTTTACATCGTATACGCCCAGGCGCAGGGCGGCGCGGGCGACATCCAGTGCGGTTTTTACAGTTTCCGCTTCTTCGTCGGCGCGGGCCTCGGTATCTTTCAGGGCGTTTTGTTGTTCGCTGGTAGGTTGACCCAGGCGCAGGGCTGTGCGGGCGGCATCCATAGCCACATCGCCGCCACCGATCACTAGGACTTTTTTACCCAGCTTGACTTTGTAGCCCAGGTTGTAGTTGAGCAGCAAATCTACCGCGATGATGACGCCATCACTATCGGAGCCTTCTATATTGAGCTTGCGTCCCTTCATCAGCCCGATGCCTAGAAATACCGCATCATTTTCGCGGCGCAAGTCGGCCAGAGTGATTTTTTCGCCAATCGGGGTGTTATAACGAATATCGACGCCCAGATCCAGTATGGCCTGAATTTCGAGGTCCATGGCTTCCATATCGAAGCGATAGACCGGAATGCCATACCGCATCATGCC
>JABGRQ010000214.1 GCA_018648225.1 Chloroflexota bacterium | reverse complement strand
CGCCCAAAGCCGATCAATATGCCCTGGGCGTGGTGGCCTACGAACTCTTCACCGGACAGGTGCCTTTTGGCGGCGATACCCCGCTGGCGATTTATCTCAAACACGTGCGTGAAGAACCGCGGCCGCCCAGCGCCTTAAACCCTTTAGTGACGCCCGCGCTTGAAGCCGTTTTGCTCAAGGCGCTGGGCAAAGACCCTGCCGAACGCTACGCCAACTGCCACGATTTTGCCGCCGCCCTGCGTGAAGCCGTTGCCGCCACCGAAAACGAGCAATTTGAATCCCTGATGGTGCAGGCGCAGCAAGCCTTGAAGAGCCACAACCCCGAAAACGCCCGCCCGCTGATCAAGACCGCCCTGCAAATTATGCCGGAAGATAGCGCCGCCCGCGCCCTGTGGGAAAAACTCGAAGGCCAGGAGCGCGCTCAACGAGCGTATGACGAAGCCGCCGCCGGGCTGCAAAGCGCCGTGGGGCAGGCTAAAAAATTGCGCGCTGCTGAGAGCGTACCACCCGACCCCGACGGCCTGCTCGATAAACTGGCCCCGCCTGCACCCCCGGCCTGGAAAACATTGCTGCAGCGCTGGCAAACGGGGTTGATCTTGGGTGCAGTAGTATTTGTGATGGGCGTATTGGGTACACTTATTTGGAGTAGTTATGCCAGCAGCAACGTTGGAACCGGGCATCAAAACACCCTGGTGGCCCTGCGCTATGGCACGCCGACATTTACACTTACGTTTACTCCTACGCCTACACCGACCTATACCCCCACGTTTACGCTGACCCCCTCTCTGACTCCCACACCAACTGATACGCCTACTCCCACACTTACCTTCACCCCCACCCTGACCCCAACGCCGCTGGCGGGTGCAATCCAGATTTCGCCCAAAGATGGCATGGTCATGGTGTATGTCCCGGCGGGTGAGTTTGAGATAGGCAGTGAAGATGGCAATAACGATGAAGAGCCAGTGCATGCCGTTTATCTGGATTCATACTGGATGGACCAGACAGAAGTCACCTACGAACAATACCAGCAATTTGTGCAAACTGAGAGTTATGACGGGGATAGTGGATGCGGAAGTGGAAACCACCCGGTAGCTTGTGTAGATTGGTATGGTGCTCAAGCCTACTGCGAATGGGCCGGACGCCGCCTGCCCACCGAAGCCGAGTGGGAGAAAGCGGCCCGCGGTGGTTTAGAAGGAATGAAATACCCTTGGGGAAATGAAAACCCGGTATGTAATTCTGGCGCAGAGAACGGCGCTAAATTTGATGATAATGCGGGTTGTAACGATACGGGTACAGAACCGGTGATGAGTTATGCTGCCAATGGCTATGGGTTGTATGATATGGCCGGAAACGTGTGGGAATGGGTATCCGATCGGTACGCCGGAGATTATTATGAGAACTCGCCCGACAATAACCCAACTGGCCCGGATTCGGGCAATTATCGTGTTCTGCGCGGCGGCTCCTGGAACGATAATGGTAGGAACGTCCGCTCCGCCAGTCGGGACAGGAATGTTCCGTCCGTTACCTGGGGCAGCAACGGTTTCCGTTGCGCCCGCTCGCAATGATTCTGGAATGCTGGTTTCTGTTTTTCTGAATTCTGAATCCTGCAATGATCCGTTTGAGATGTACATTGCGGGTATGAAACAGGATAAGAATTGCTTTGCTATTCCCCCCGAAGGGGGGCGAGTTTTTCAGTTTTCAGTGAGTAGGTTATTTCAATCGTCTGCGTTTAAGAATTGTGTTACAATAGCACATAAATACAGCACAAGTTGTGCTATATGCAGAGGTAATTATGACAGAAGCCATACAATCTACGGATTTACGGCGGCGGGTGCGGCAAGTGTTAGATCAGGTACGCATCAAACGGAAACCAGTGATCGTCAATACCTATGATACCCCGCAGGCCGTCATCATCCCTTATGAAGACTATCAGGCCTATCAAGACTGGCAAGCGCGCCAGAAAGAGCAGTCAGTCTGGCTGGCAGAGTTACAGGCCATAGCCGAAGAAGTCAGCGCCCGCGTTGATCTCTCGGATGAAGCCGTCAACAACCTTATTGATGAAGCGGTTCACGCGACCGCTGCTTCCTGATGCGTGCCGTTTTTGATACCAATCTATTCGTTAGCTATTTGCTCAGCCATCGCCCGCCCATTGCCACCCTGCTGGATGTGCATTTGGTGCAAGATAATTTTATGCTGCTGACCGCACCGCCCTTATTGCTGGAGTTGGAGCGGGTACTTGATTACCCCAAGTTGAAACGTTATTATGCCGAAGAAGAGAAAAAACGTTTCCTGGCGCTGCTGGGTGCGGTGAGTAAAATTGTAGCGCTGCCAGAAGCCATCCCGTCCATAAGCCGTGATCCAGACGATGATTGGGTGATCGCCTGCGCCGTAGTTGGAAAAGCCGATTTCATCGTCAGTGGTGATAAAGATTTGCTAGAATTAGACCAGATTGACGAGATAAAAATCCTGACTCCGGCGCAATTTTTGGAAATCCTAAATCCGTAGCCCATAAAAGGGGAACATGCCTTACAAACCTGGCGATGTTATTCTGAATAAATACCGCATCGAAGAATTAATTGGCCGCGGCGCCTTTGCTGAAGTGTACCGCGCTGTTCATGTCGATCTCAAAATTGTGCGCGCCTTGAAAGTGCTACGCCGCGATGCTCCTGGGGTAGGCAGTTCGCTTTTCGATGATTTTGAGCAGCGTTTCCGGTTAGAAATGCAGCTCGGGGCGCGGATCAGCCATCCAAATGTTATTCATGTGTATGACGTAGAGCGAGATGCGGACGCGCTCATCCTGGTGATGGAATATGCGTCAGGCGGATCGCTGCGAGAACGCATTCAGCAAGTCCGTGATGGCGATGATCGCTTTTCTGTTGAAGACGCGCTTAAGATTGTCATTGAAGTAGCTACTGGGCTTGGCAAACTGCACAGTTTGGACGCTGTTCATCGAGATTTGAAACCCAGCAATATTCTGTTTGACGCTGAAGGCGTGGCAAAGCTGGCCGACTTTGGGTTAGCGCAAATTCCCGGTGGACCCAGCATGCGTTCGCAACTCAGCCAGCCGATTCGCCATCCGGGGACAGCTGGATATATGAGTCCCGAACAGGAAAAATCGTTCAATTTTCTCAAACCGGCTTCGGATGTTTATGCTTTGGGGGTAATTTTATTCGAGCTGTTGACCGAACGGAATTATCATTACATCCCACCGGGGACGGCAGCAAGTCAACTGCGAGATGAGGTACCTGCCTGGTTAGATGAGTTGTTGGCGCGCATGTTGGCAATCAATCCAACGGAAAGACCCTGGGATGGCGGACAAGTGGCGCAGGAACTTCAAGCGGGATTTGATTTATTGCACACTGGAAATATTAATTCAGAGCGTCTAAAGCAGGAGCGGATCGAGCAGGAAGCAGCCCGTAAAAAGAAAAGCCAGGAGGAGCAGGCACGTAAACAACAGAAGCTGGAAGATCATGCGCGTAAATTGGCACAAAAGCAAAAAGAACAGGCCGAGCGCAAGGCAAAACGCGTCGAAACCTGGCAAAGCTGGAAAATTCGTATATCGACATTTATCCAACAGCAACAGAAAACACGTATTCGGAAATCCGCTGAGCGAAAAAAAGCGCGGTCAGACAAACGATCTGCGACATCAGCACGCCTGAAGCCAAAAATAATCGCGTTTATTCGGCGCTGGTGGAAAATTTGCTGTGCTATTCTAGTGCTGGCAATCTTTATTATTCTGCTAGGATATCAATATGAATCGCCAGGATGGCCGTTTAAACCAACAGCAATGCCAACAATGACTTTACGGCCGACAGCAACACATACCGTAACGAGCGCATTTACACAAGTGCCCACAAAATCACCATCAATAACATATACACCAACGCTTGCATTAACTCTAACGCCAACTTCCACATATTTCTTGTCGTCAACTCCTGGTACAGATATAACCTCATCGCCAATACCATTGAACCAAGTAACCCCGGTTGGGGGAGGCAGCGGTTTTATTGGCGTCGATTCATGTAAAGTGCTGAGTATAGGCACAAATTATTCATGCTTGCCGATATGCAAGATCAACCTGATAGATGGCGAGCAGTCTTGTATACTGGAATCACTGGATGATGAAATCCGGCATATTGCATGGTCCCCCAATGGTTCTCAAATAGCCTATAGTACGGATAACGCAACTTATATCATGGAATTCGATGGTCAGGATCATAAACAACTATTAGATACTGGCGGGGAACTTGCCTGGTCTCCTGATGGTAGTTTAATCGTATCTGCTGGAATATTTTCTAAAGGTGAAATTACAGTGATCCAGATTGATGGGACAATTCGATATGAGGGTTGGTGGCCATCCATTGCGGGAAAGGGAGATCTGCAATGGTCTCCGGATAGTCGACGGATTAGCTTTAGGCAGGGCTCCAATGATGGGAACGCAGGTGCTTGGCTAATGAATCCAGATGGCTCTGACATTGTACGCGTTTTCGATGAGGGGCATTACAACTATATCAATTCGTGGTCGCCAGACAGTACCCAGATGGCGCTAGTTTATGGAGTCTATGATTGGGATGAATTTGTGCCCGATCAAGAGATTTATATCGTCAGTGCCGATCGGCTGAGATCAAAGCGATTAACGTACCACAAAGGGATTGATATGTCGCCTGAGTTTTCCCCCGACGGCACAAAAATCGTTTATGTATCGTATCGGTTCGGCGACCCGGAAATTTATGTTGTCAATTCTGATGGATCGGGGCAAACTCAATTGACCGATAATCCAGGGGAAGATCAATCACCGACCTGGTCACCAGATGGTACAAAAATCGCCTTTTATTCCGAACGCGATGGTATACATGGCATCTATCTCATGAATATCGATGGTTCCGAAGTTACATTTCTGACATCAGGACGCACCCCTGTGTGGTTCCCCTAGAGAAAGCCAAGGAAAAATGACCTACCAACCCGGTGACACCCTCCTCAACAAATACCGCATCAAAGCGCTGATCGGACGCGGCGCCTTCGCTGAAGTGTACCGCGCCACGCATTTGGCTCTCAATGCC
>JABGRQ010000213.1 GCA_018648225.1 Chloroflexota bacterium | reverse complement strand
GGGCTGCTTTATTGGTTATTGCGCCCGGCTCAGGCTTCCGCAGCCCTCCTGCCACCCGGTGCACAAGACCCAATAAGTTTCAAAGCTATTTGTATTCGCTGTGGAAAATGCGTAGCTGCCTGCGAGCAGAAAGCGATCAACTTCGACGAAGCGGGTTTTCCCTTCATGGATGCTCTGCAAGGTTGGTGTGATTTCAGCGGAGATTGCACGCAGGCTTGCCCAACCGCAGCGCTACTCCCCTTCAATCCCGACATCGCAAAAATCGGCACGGCTGTCATTGATACCGATCGCTGTATTGCCTGGAATTTAAATTGCCAATTATGCTGCGGCCTGTGTATTCACGTTTGTGATGAACTTCAACAAGCCATCTACCGCGACGAAGACGGCAACCCTCACATTGATCCCGCACGCTGCAACGGCTGCGGGGCTTGCGTCACAATTTGTCCGCGCTCGGCTTTTACCGATGGCAATCCCAAACGCGGCAAAGCCGTATCCATCCAGTCTGTAAATTCTATAGGCCTATGACCACCCGAATCATCTCTGCCACAAAATCGAAGCGGCGCAAAAAAAGCAGGTTTCAGCTTAAATTATGGCCGACGGTGCGTTTCTTCTTCACCATCGGGTTTTTTATTTTAATCGGCACGGATATCTGGAACGGAAGTACCTGCGTGGTGGATATTGGCCCCCTGCAGATAGCCTGCCCACTGGGCGTGGCACAACTGATTGCAGCTTCCCGGAAGATCATCCCTGCACTCTTGGTGGGCGCGCTGGTAAGCCTGGGGTTGATCTTTTTCTTTGGGCGCGCCTTTTGCAGTTGGATCTGCCCTGGCCGCTGGATCTTCAACCGCGGGCCGGTGAAAAACTCAAAACCCTGGAAATACCGCGCCTGGGTTCAACGCGTGATTGTTGGGGGCGTCGTCGGCGCGGCCTTCGTTTGCCATAATCCAATATTTTGTACAATTTGTCCGGCGGGCGTTGTTTGTCGCGGCGCTATCGCCGCTGGAAATGGCGGCAGCGTTTTTCCAACCATCGGCTGGTACACCATGCTCGTCGGCGCAGAATGGGCGACCGGACGCTCGTGGTGCCGCGATATGTGCCCGCTCGGAGCCGCATTCAGCCGCATCAGCCGCTGGAACCCTTTCCTGAAAATTCGCCGCGCTGAAGAAACCTGCACGCCCTGTGTAGCTTGCCAGCGCGCCTGCCCCGAGGGATTGAATCTCTCGAAAGACACTGATTTTTCCACTTGCACCAAATGCCTGGAATGTATTGCGGCCTGCCCGCGTGGCGCGGTTAATGTAGAGTTGTTGCAGATTAAGTAACGCTACAATCGCAGTCTACCGGAGGACCATCTGCAAAAAGGACAGACCCCGCAAAATATGAACCCCATTACACACAAATCACCAGCCCCGAGCAAGTTCAGATTTACGAGCCAATCATGCTCAACTCCCAGGGATAGGTGACAACCAGCGTTTTAGAGGCTGCATCCTACGCCAAAGATAACCGCCTGCTGCCCAACGGCTTTGATCTCGCCAATGCCAGCGCTGATATTACGCCCTATGGAGATGCAACTGGCGATGATGATGTTATGGCTGGCGGCGATACAATCCACTATGCAATTGAACTTGGCGATTCGCCGGGTTCGTTATTCACTATTCAAGTTGAATTACTCTACCAATCGATTGGCTATCGCTGGGTAGAAAATTTACGCCCTGACGATACGCTCGAGGGAGAGATTTTTTAAAGCATGTATGATTTTTCTGGTAATATACCCATAATTGTGACCACATCCGAAGAGAAAGTCCAACCCTGATAGACTAAATTCAGCGCAAGAAATAATGGTGATAAGTCCGGGGAAGTTGGAATAACAGCCCCCCACCCCTGTCCCCTCCCCCGATACGAGGGAGGGGAATCTTGATACATAGGCCGCACAAGGCGGTCTTTTGCGTTAAAATACACGCTCTGGGCCAATCCGCTGACCACTGTTTAGCTTCCACCAATTCATGCGCATTTTCTGGGAATTGACGAAAACTTCTTTGCAGCGCCACCTGACCTACCGCGCCGCTACCGTCGCCGGGTTGGTGACAAATTTCTTCTTTGGCATTTTGCGGGCGGCTATTTTCGTTGCCCTCTACGACCAACAAGCCGAAGTAGGCGGTCTCAGCCTGCAAGGGGCAATCACCTTTGCGGCGCTGGCGCAGGCTTTCATCGGCTATTTGAGCCTGTTCTCGTGGTTCGAGTTGATGAACAGCGTCTACACCGGTGATATTTCCTCCGACCTGCTCAAGCCAATGAATTATTTCGCCTTCTGGCTGGCGCAAGATTTGGGCCGCGCCTTGGTCAATTTGCTGTTGCGCGGCCTGGTTCTAATGGCTGGATATGCTCTGATTTTCGATTTAATCTGGCCGAAGAGCACCCTTCAAATGCTGGCAGTATTGATGGCGATTGCACTCAGTTGGTTGATCAGTTTTGCCTGGCGTTTCCTGATCAATCTCTCCGCCTTATGGACTCCCAATGCGCGCGGCATTTTGCGCTTCTTCTTCGTCTTTTCGTGGTTTTTCTCTGGCTTCCTGATGCCTCTGCGCCTGTACCCAGATTGGGTGCAAACTATCAGCCGTTTTACACCCTTCCCATACATGCTCAATAGCATAGTTGAAATCTATCTCAATATGCTCAGCGGCCCGGAAGTGCTGCTCTCGCTACTAGTCCAATTGCTGTGGGCTGCAATTCTGATCGCCGCCGGGCAGTTCGTTCTGCGTGCCGGGGTACGGCGATTGGTGATTTTGGGCGGGTGAATTGACTATCTCACGCCAAGACGCAGAGGCGCAAAGAATAGTATGAAGATTGAACACCGCCAAAAGCCTTTGCGTGATACTACACCGTTATGAACGACTCACTAAATCTCTACCGCCGCCTGCTCGGCGTGCAAATTCGCTCACAGATGCAATACCGCGCCTCCTTTGCCCTGGAGTTGGTCGGCACAGGTTTGATTGCGCTCTTCGAGTACGCTTCGTTGGCGCTGGTCTTCGAGCGTTTCGACAATCTTGGCGGCTGGACGCTGGGACAAGTGGCTTTTCTCTATGGCATGGCCGAGTTCGCCTTTGGCGTCATGGATATGATTTTCGCCGGGTTCGATCCATCCCTTTTCGGGCAGAATGTGCGCCGAGGGACATTCGACCAACTTTTACTGCGTCCGGTGAATATCAGCGTGCAGGTCCTCGGCTCGGAGTTCACCCTGCGCCGTATCGGCAAGATCATTGTTGGGGCAGGAATTTTTGCCTCTGCGCTGGCGCTCAACCCCGTGGCATGGACTCCGCTCAAAGCGCTGCTGACAACCTTGATGGCCGTCAGTCAGGTGGCTTTCTTCGGGGGGCTGTTCATCATTGGGGCAACGATCACCTTCTGGACGGTCGAATCCATCGAAGTCGTCAATATCTTCACCTACGGCGGTAATTATATGACCTCGCATCCCATGCACATTTTCCCCACTGGCCTGCGTCAGTTTTTCACCTACGTCATCCCAGCGATTTTTTTGGCCTATTACCCGGCGCTGTATATTCTTGAGCTGCCCGATCCCTTTCACCTGCCCGCCTTTGCCCCCTGGTTGGCTCCGCTGGCTGGCCTGAGCGTGCTAATGACGGCGCTGGCCTTTTGGCGCTTCGGGATTCGTTATTATCAGAGTACAGGCACTTAATATGTCAATCATTCGAGTAAAAAATCTCGCCAAGCACTTCAAGGTTTTCCAACATCACCGCGGGGCGATGGGCGCGCTGCGCAACCTATTTACGCGGCAGTACAACCTGGTGCAAGCTGTAGATGGCCTCAGCTTTGAAATTCAGCCCGGTGAACTGGTGGGCTATATCGGGCCGAATGGAGCCGGAAAATCCACCACGATCAAAATGTTAACCGGATTGCTGGTCCCGACGGGCGGCGAACTCTCGGTGATGGGTCTGCTCCCGTGGCGAGATCGCCAGAAATATGTCTCGCGGGTGGGTGCCGTATTTGGGCAGCGCACAACCCTATGGTGGGATTTGCCCGTGATTGAGTCCCT
>JABGRQ010000212.1 GCA_018648225.1 Chloroflexota bacterium | reverse complement strand
TTAGTGGTTGGCAATCTGTGTCAATGCTTGATAAACCGCGGTTAGCACGTCTTCGTCTGTCGTTACATCCATCGCGCTGACACGGATATTATACGCTGAAAATTCATGATCTAAACTTTCTGCTAAACTGGCAAGACCCAGATGGCAGGCTTTAGCCGCGGGGTTGGCTTGCATCGGTTGGATGAGATGGATAATTTGCCCGCCGCCGCTGACCTTCATCAGCCGCCCGGCAATCTGCGAGAGCAAAAACGCGCCCGTCAGGTTGACATCCACCACGCGGCGCCAATCCCACTCATCCATATCGAGCAGGGTATCATCGGGGTCAACGCGGGCGTTATTGATGAGAATGTCTACGCGCTCCCACTCGGCGATGATCTCATTGAAGATGGCCTGCACCGCCATTTTATTGGCAATATCCCCGACAAAATCGCGCCCCTGCCCGCCCTGCGCGTGGATATTCTCCAGCGTAGTATCCAGATTGATTGGGGAAATATCATTGGCGGCGATGATGGCGCCCTTAGCAGCCAATGCTACGGCAATCTTACGCCCCATCCCGCGCCCCGCGCCGGTGATGAAGGCAACTTTGTTTTCGAAGGATTTCATGTGTGAGTTCCAAAATCTAACGCAATGGCGCAATGGGGCCAGGGCGCAAAGATTTAATCTATTCCCTTTGCGCCCTGGCATCTTCGCGGCTTTGCGTTGAAAGATTGTGCAAATAAAAGAACTTTCATAAAGTGCAGCATCATTATACAATAGGATACCTTTCACCGCAGAATGCTCAAAGCAAACGAGTTCCGATTCATTTTCTCTGTGCGTCCTGTGGCTCCAATCGTTACGGCTGGAGGTTATGCCATGCTACTCACCATCGATATTGGCAATACCAATATTACCCTGGGCATTTACGAGGGCGAAAAACTTGGCCCGCGCTGGCGGTTGGCAACCGTTCATGAGCGCATGCCCGATGAATACGGCCTGCAAATTGTTGGCCTGATCGAACACGGCTGCTGTTCGCCCGACAAGATCACAGGCATCTGCATGGCTTCGGTCGTGCCGCCGCTGACCCCGAAAATTATGCAGGCTTGCCGCGATTACCTCGGCCACGAACCACTCAATGTGGATGCTGGCGTAAAAACCGGCGTACGTATTCTATATGAAAGCCCGCGTTCTGTTGGCGCCGATCGTATTGTCGATGCTGCTGCGGTGCAGCGACTCTACGGCGGCCCGGCCTGCGTGGTCGATTTTGGCACCGGCACCACCTTTGATGCGATCTCTGCCGCGGGCGAATATATCGGCGGAGCGATTGCGCCGGGCATTGGCATTGCCGCCGACGCGCTTTTTAGCCGCGCCGCCAAGTTACCGCGCGTCGATTTCAACCGCCCGCCCTCGGCGATTGGCCGCAACACCACCCACGCACTGCAATCAGGATTGCTCTTTGGCTATGTGGGTCTGGTGGAGGGTATGGTGGCCCGTTTCCGTGCCGAACTTGGCCCACAGATGAAAACCATCGCCACGGGCGGCCTGGCTGAAATCATCGCACGTGAGACAGATGCAATTGAGATTATCGCCCCCTGGCTGACCCTGGATGGTTTGCGCATTATTTGGGAGATGAATGCAGGCGCTCAGGCGATTGGTAATTGGGACCTGAGCGTCTAATTACTTATGTATTTATCCGCGGTACTAATTTTTTTGGAGATTAATCTTTATGAACTCACCCCTCATGCCCTCGCGCATCCCTAAAGCATCCACGGTTGGTGAGAAAGCCACCTTCACCCGCACCCTCACAGACGGCGATGTTTCGCTTTTTATCGGTGCCACTTGGGATGTAAATCCGTATCACACTGACGCCACTTTTGCTGCCCAAACGCCCTTTAAAGCGCGCATTGTGCCCGGACTGCTGACGGCCAGTTTGTTAACCCATCTCGGTGGTTTGTGGGCGTTTTTGGCGCATGAAATGACCTTCGAATTCTTGGCTCCAGTATATATCGGCGAAACAGTCACCGCCACCGCCAAAGTGGTTGAAGCCGATGAAGCCCGCGGCTGGGTAAAACTGGCTTGCACCTGCACGAATCAGGCTGGGGTAGATGTTTTGCGAGCGGTAGTGAGTGGTTTCCCGGGGAAATTTGAAGCCTGAGATGTGTGCAGCGCATATTTTAGTCCAGCCGGTAACTGCCGACGAAGCGCTGCCGATTCGCGCGGCAGTGCTTCGCCCGGGCTTGGCGTTGAGCGCCGCGGCTTATGCTGGCGATGCCCACCCTGAGGCGTATCATGCGGGCGCTTTTGTGTGTGGGAATTTGATCGGTGTGGCAACCGTTTTTCCCGATATACTACCCGAGAGCGAAAATCCGCTCGCCTGGCGTTTGCGTGGTATGGCAGTGCAGGATGCGTTTCATGGCCTGGGGGTGGGGCGCACCTTGTTGGGGCATTGTATTGACCATGTCGCTGAAATGGGGGGCAACTTATTGTGGTGTTATGCGCGCACGGTGGTTTTGGGGTTCTATCGCGTGATGGGCTTTCAACCGCTGGGGAATGAGTTTGTGATTCCGGTTTCAGGGCTGCATTATTTTATGGCGCGAAAAGTGCCATAGAGGGCTTCTCACCACTTGTTAATTTGACAATATTTATCTTAATTATTAAACTTGCTGTTAAATCAGGGTTTTCTCACGACCGTAGCGCACCCCTCTGTTTTTTGACATTTGATCACTGCGCGGCGAACGCCCTATCAAATATTGAATTAGAGTAACTGCTCAGTTTATAGTCTTCATAGAGAGAATTCCGAAAAAGGGTATGCGTTGAGTTGTTACGAATCTGACAGGCATTTCTTGTCAGCTTTGCATTTGGAGGAAAATACCATGAAACGCAACTTGATAATGATGATTTTGCTGGTCTTTTTATTAGCAGCCTGCCAGACGGCGGAAGTTGCCCCGGCAGAAACCGAAGTCCCCCAGACTGATGTGGAAGCGATGCCCGCGGCGGATACCCATGATGAAGAAATGCCCGCCGAAGAGGCTGCTGCCCCCGCTGATGGCGCGCTGACCTACACCCTGGCCGCGGGTGAAACTACGCTGTCTTATTCGGTCGGCGAGACCTTCATCAACCAGAATAATAAATTCGCTACCGCGGTGGGTGTGACCGGCTCGGTTGCCGGAACGATTACGCTCGACACTGCCAACCTGCAGAGCGCCGCACTGAGTACGATCACCGCCGAGGTGGTTGAATTTACATCGGATAGCAGCCGACGCGATAACACCATTCGCGACCGTTTTCTGGAATCGACCAAATTTCCCACGGTGACGTTTGCGCCCACCGCCATCACAGGTCTGCCAGAGAACTACGCCCCTGGCGATGAGATCACGTTCCAGGTGATGGGTGATACTACGATCCGCGAGACTACTTTGCCGCTGGCCTTCAATGTTAGCGCCAAACTGGAAAATGGCGCCCTGAGCGGACAGGCTACGACTACTTTTCTGATGAGCGATTTTGGCTTTGGCCCGATCAGTATCGGCGGGATTTTAGAAACCGAAGACGAAGTTTCGATGACGCTGGATTATGTAGCCTATCCTTGAAAAATCCCGAATTTGAGGGTATGCAGCGAGCTTTGTCCGCTGCATACCCTCAAATTCGGACAACCACCCCGACGATTCCCAGAGTACGCTAAATTCTCTGTGCTGCCTGTACCCTGGGGTATTGTGGTGAGAAATTCACTTTCCTGCTTCTCGAAAAGCACAGTATACTGTGGGGGTTATGCTCACTTTCTTTCTCTCAAAATTTATTCCCCTGTTTATCTATCCTGTCGGTCTGATGTGGATTTTGCTCCTGCTGGCGCTGTGGCTGCGCAAACGCCCCGGTTGGCAGCGTGCGGCGATGGTCATTGCGATTGCGTTGCTCTGGATTGGCGGTAATACTTGGGTCGCGGATAGCTTGGCACGCGCCCTCGAGTGGCAGTATTTCCCCCCTGAAACACTTCCCCACGCTGAGGTAATTGTGTTGCTTAGCGGCGGGACGCAGCCCGCTCAATATCCGCGTAGCACTGTTGAAGTGGGCGGGAGTGGAGACCGCGTGATTTACGCCGCGCATCTTTATCATCAGGGAGCGGCGCCATATATTCTCGCATCGGGGGGCAATGTTCCGCTGGTTGGGCCAGACACCACTGAATCCGAAGATATGGCTGTTCTGCTAGATATGCTGGGCGTGCCTGATGATGCGATCTGGCTGGAAAAATCATCGCGCAATACCGCCGAAAACGCTCACTATAGCTGGGAATTTTTGGTCGAAAAAAGCATCGAACGAATTATCCTCGTAACTTCAGCAAAACACATGCCGCGTGCTGTGCATATCTTCGAAGCGCAGGGTTTTGAAGTGATACCCGCGCCCACCGATTACAGTATCACCGAGGCTTCGTGGCAACAACTATGGTCGCCAAATTTGGCAGCCCAATTGATCAATTTTTTTCCGACAGCGAGTAATCTAAGCGGCACAACCGGGGCTTTAAAAGAATATTTGGGAATGTTGTTTTACACTTTGCAAGGAGTACGCTAATGTCATCGAGTAAAACCGTCATTGTACATCTCTGCACCCGTGCCGATTGGGAAGTTGCTCAAAGGGCCGGGGCGTACCGCGCCGCCTCATTAGAGAGCGAAGGCTTTATCCATTGTTCACGTCCCGACCAGATTTTTAAAGTAGTGAATACTTTTTATCAGCAAATTCCTGATTTGGTGCTCCTTTGGCTAGAGCCTGAAAAAATCGCCGCCGAAATCCGCTGGGAGGCCGCCGATGGCGACGAGTTCCCGCACATCTACGGGCCGCTCAACCTGGATGCGGTGATCCGCGTGAGCGATTTTCTCCCCGATGCCGATGGCGTGTATCGCACGCTGCCGGAATAATATATAATGGATGGAATGGAGCTATTGCCGAAACAGGAGCCTGTTATGCGACGTCATAGAATTATGAAAAATCATCTGCTTGCAGTGTTGTTCTTGTTAACAGCGATTGGCGTGGGTTTATGGGTGCCTCAATCGGTTGTCGCCGATGGCGGCAGTTTCCCGACGGCAACCATTACCCCGTCTTCCACCCCCGTTAATACGCCTACGCCCAGCGTCACCCCGGTTCCCCCGCCTACAGATGCCGCGCCTGCCAATATACAAGGCGACACAGTTCTCGTTACCCCCACTACGCAAGCCGCAGCCAAATCGGTTGAAACGCCTGCCCCCATATTTGAAATTGGCTGGGTAGGCTATTGTATGATCTTTGTAATTGTGATTTGCTGGCTGGCACTGATTGGGTTCGCGGTTTATTATTTTTATAAGCAATCACAAAACCAGCCTGGTTCCGATGAATAGAAACGGGGGTATTCTATAGATGGGATCTTTAACGCATGGTGGGAAAATGAGTTTTCTCAATATTGGGGTTGCGAAAGTCTGCTGAAATAAAATTATAGGGAGATATCAATGAGTAAGAGTAGGATCAAACAGTTACTAAAAAAAATGCTAATGACGCTTAGTTTTCCCCTGCGTTATATGATTCGGTATGAGCTTGAACAGCAGAATTCATTATACGCGCTGCAGAACATACGAAAAGGCTTGCAGCGTATGGCTTCGCAACGCACTTTTGAATATGTACATCACCACATGCAGCATATTGATTCGGTAACAACTCCATCTGAATTATTATCGGCTTCGCTGGCTGCCGCCGATCTGAGCGGCGGAAAATTGATATGTGAATTCGGGGTTTTTTCAGGGCGATCGATTAATCACCTGGCTGCCGAGACAGACCATACAATTTATGGGTTTGATTCCTTTGAAGGATTACCAGAGCGTTGGCGCGATGGCATTGGCCCTGGCAGTTTTAAGAATACCACGTTCCCGGAAGTCGCGCCCAATGTTGTTCTGATAGCAGGATGGTTTCACGAAAGCTTGCCACCTTTTTTGCGAGAAAACGATGGCGACATGGGTTTTATTCATATCGATTGTGATCTCTATTCATCCACAAAAACAATCTTTGATTTGCTAAAAGAACGCATTAAAC
>JABGRQ010000211.1 GCA_018648225.1 Chloroflexota bacterium | reverse complement strand
GAAGTCTATCACCGTTTTTGCTATCTTTGTTTGCTCTCCGACAAACTGCTAGAAGCGTAAACTGCGAATGAGTAAAGAATGTCAATTGACAAGCCTATCTCCGTCAGATAAAATCGTCTGCTAGTTCTTTTGGCCCAGGAGGCAAAAATGAGTGAACAAAAACCCGGTCGCGGTAAGGAAATCTTGAACAGATTGGGCATCCTTGGCGAGTTGCTGCAATTCTTTTGGCAACGCAAAGTATATTGGATGCTTCCCATGATTTTGGTGTTGGTTCTGTTTGTGATGTTGCTGGTCTTTGCTCAAGGTTCTGCCGTAGCGCCGTTTATTTATACTCTATTCTAATCAATATTGAGGTTTCTGATGGATTTTTTTAGCGGACTCGCGCTGATTCTTTTAACCCTGGTTGGTTATTCTAGCGGGGTTGCAATGGCTGGCAAAAACAAGGCACTACGACCGTTTTTGCTGGATGTGTTGGTCATCATCGTATTGTGGGTTGGGGCCATTCTTTCTCGGGGGATGCTCGGCAAATGGCTTGCTGTGTTGGCCTGGTTTTTGGCCGGTATATTTGTTGGAGCTATATTGACATTTGCGCGCAAGAGAGCGTACCCGGATGAAAAACGAGCATCGTTGAATCAAAGCGCTTCGGGATTGCGCCTTCTATGGGAACGCTGGAAGGCGTTTGCTGCAGATATGGGCAATTACCAGAGCCGCATGTTGTTAGCCTTTTTCTATTTCATTGTTGTGGCTCCATTTGGTATCTTGTTGCGCTTGTTGAGTGATCCATTGCGGGTAAAGCATCCGGGTAACGATTCGCTATGGGCGGAAATAATTCCTGCGAACACAAATCTTGACGAAGCCAGAAAACAATTTTAACTGGACGGGAACATAAATGTATATTCTTGGAATATCTTGCTTTTATCACGATTCGGCAGCCGCTTTGCTGGATGATGGTGTACTCATTGCGGCAGCACAGGAAGAGCGTTTCAGCCGTAAGAAAAACGATCAGGGTTTTCCCAATCAGGCCATTCAATTTTGTCTGAATAAAGCCGGAATTACTAGCGCAGATTTGGATTACGTGGTTTTCTACGAGAAACCACTGGTGAAGTTTGACCGCATCCTGCGCACGGCTTTAGGCACATTCCCGCGTTCATGGCGCACTTTCAGCGAGGCTATGATTGCCTGGTTTGATGAGAAATTGTGGATTAAATCTTTGCTCATGCGTGAACTAGGCGTCGCGGCGGATAAGATTTTGTTCACCGATCATCACATGGCTCATGCTGCCAGCGCGTTTTATAGTTCTCCCTATGATGAAGCCGCCATTATGACCATCGATGGTGTTGGCGAATGGGCGACCGCCACGATGGGACAGGGCAAAGCCAGTTGGGAAGACGGGAATGCAAATGAAATTGTTTTATCTCATGAACAACGCTTCCCTCACTCCCTGGGTCTGCTATATTCAGCTTTTACTGCCTTTTTGGGATTTCGGGTTAATAGCGGCGAATATAAAGTTATGGGGATGGCGCCTTATGGTGAACCGCATTATGTCGATAAAATCTATGACAATATACTAAAAATTCAGAGCGACGGCAGTTTTTGGCTGAATATGGATTATTTCAGTTACCATTACTCGCCAGAGAAGACTTTCAATCAGAAATTTGTAAACCTTTTCGGCCAACCTCGAGATCCCGATTCCTATTTTATTACCACGCTGACCGACCCCGATGAAGCAGACTCTGCCAGTCCGGATGTTCAGGCGAATCAATATTATGCCGATGTAGCTGCCAGTATTCAACGCGTGACAGAAGAAGCAATTCTTTCGATGGCGAATGCGCTTCACAAGAAAACTGGTCTGACACGTCTGTGTATGGCCGGGGGCGTGGCGTTGAACTCGGTTGCCAATGGCCGTATTTTGCGCGAAACTCCCTTTAAAGAGATATTCATTCAACCTGCGGCAGGTGATGCTGGCGGTGCGCTGGGTGCGGCGCTTTATGTTCATCATCAAGTTTTGCACGAACCGCGCCGCTTTGTGATGGAACATGCCTATTGGGGTGATGAATATAGCAATGATGAAATTGAATCAACCCTCAAGCAGGCTGGTGTTCACTATGAATATGTTGCTGATGATGACGCGTATCTGGATCGCGTAGTAGACGCCCTGATCGCCGGGAAAGTCATCGGGTTTTATCAGGGCAAATTCGAGTGGGGGCCGCGCGCGTTAGGGAATCGCTCAATTTTATCCGATCCTCGCCGGGCCGAGATGAAGGATATCGTCAACCGGAAGATTAAATTCCGCGAGCCATACCGCCCCTTCGCTCCCGTCATTCTGGAAGAGAGCGCCTCCGAATTCTTTGATGGCCCAGCCAACTTTGAGGATAACCATTCGGCGCGCTATATGTTACTGGTGTTGCCCTGGAAGGGCGATATGGGTGATAAAATCCCGGCGGTTAACCATCTTGGCACAGGACGCTTGCAAACCGTGCGTCACGAGTGGAATCCGCGCTACTACGATGTGGTCAAAAAATTCGGTGACGCTACCGGGGTGCCGGTGTTAATGAATACCAGCTTCAACCTGCGCGGTGAACCGATTGTCACTACCCCGGCCAATGCCTGGAACACGTTTTCGAAGAGCGGTATGGATATCCTCGCCATTGGGCAATACTGGGTTGAAAAATAAATTAACACGAAATGCCGCATGTAATCCTGGTACGATGTATCAAATACTAAAGAAAAGTCGAACTTTTTGTATGCGTTGTTGAAAAGTTCGACTTTTTTATTCGCTATTTTGAATACCATTTTTTTCTACTCATGAATGGATGGCTCGCCGTGAAAAAAAGTATCAGTGAATTTGCCAAGAATTTTCTTTTGATGGTTGCAGGTTTGTGCTTTGCGCTCATAATGCTGGAAGTTTTTCTCAGGGTTCTTGGCAACCCTTTCGGATTTCGCATCAAAGGTGATCAAATCGTTTTGCCTGCCCACCAGAAATATGAAATCCACAACACAACAGTTGCTCAACTTGATGAATTAATTATTCACGAAAAAAATTCCCTCGGTTTTCGGGGAGCGGAACCACCTACTGATTTTGACGCCAATCTAACTTTGGTGACGGTTGGAGGCAGCACAACCGAGTGTTTTTACCTCTCGGAGGGACAGACCTGGACGGATGGCCTTGGGCTGTTGCTGGAAGATAATTTTTCGCCGTTGTGGATTAACAACGCTGGTCTCGACGGTCATTCCACCTACGGGCATATCGTGTTGATGGAAGATTATCTGATTCAACTGCAACCGAAGGTGATCCTGTTCCTTGTGGGGGCAAACGATATGGGGCTGGGGGATGCTGGAGCTTACGACCGTGGCATCGAGAAAAATACCAACACGCTCCCTGGATTGTTGAAGTCAGCCTCAGGGCATAGTGAAGTAGCCGCACTGTTATATAATTTGGCCCGTTTTGTCATCACCCGTCAGCAAGATATTGGGCATGGCAGCCTGGACACGGTGAATCTCCCGGCGCTTGAGATATCAGAGCAAGCCAAAGAAGCCGCGCTCCAGATGCATCGTCAGCAGTATCTCAGCCCGTATCAGAGTCGCCTGGAGCAATTAATTGCCCTCGCCAGAGAAAACGGCATCAAGCCGGTCTTGATTACCCAACCTGCGCTCTATGGCAATGGTGTTGATCCCGAAACTGGCATCGATTGGGGGCGCATCGCGGTGAAAGATTTGGATGGTGAAACCCAGTGGGAAATCCTGGAACTGTATAACGACGTGACTAGGCAAGTCGGAGTAGCCAACGATGTCCTGGTGATTGACTTGGCTGATGAACTGCAAAAAGACTCAAATTACTATTACGACATGCTGCATTTCACGCCCGCCGGAGCGCAACGTGTCGCGCAGATCATCTATACGTATCTATGCCCCTCCCTGTCCGATACATTTGGGCTGTTTCAAACAGGAGCTTGTGCCGAAACGGCCAATTGATGCAGCGGTAATACCATCCCGGAAATCAAAAGATACACCTCATCGGCCGCCGCGGCAACTTTGCGGTTGGCCCAGCCCAGTAGATCGCGGTAGACGCGCCCCAGGGGGTAGGGTGGCACCAACCCCATACCGACTTCATTCGTGACCATAATCCAATCGGCGCGGCTGGCCTGAATGGTATTGAGCAGCGCTTCGATTTCAGTATCCACAATCTCGGCGGAGCGCGCTTCGTCGGGTTCGAATTCTTCATCGGTGGCCGTCAGCACCAAGTTGCTGACCAGCATCGTCAGACAGTCGAGCAAAACAAGATCAGCATCGTACCCATTTTCTCGCAACGCGTTCGCAACCCCGTGAGGAATCTCTAGCGTGTGCCAGCTAGCGGGCCGTTGCTGGCGGTGCTTCTTAATGCGGTCGGCCATCTCCGGGTCAAGCGCTTGCGCTGTGGCGATATACAAAATTTCAGCCCCGCGCGCCGCGGCCAGTTTTTCAGCATAGGTTGATTTGCCGCTGCGCGCTCCGCCAATGATGAGTGTCAGTTTTCCCATAAGATACCAATGATGAATGATGAGTGCAGAATGCAGAATTATTTGTTCTGCATTCACCAATCTGCATTCTGCATTATTTTTTCCACATACGCCATATCCAGCACGGATTCTACCGTGTCCGTCAGATAGGTCAATGAGGCCGCGAAGGGATCATTCTGGAGAGAAGAACCGGCGGGCGGGTTCCACCCGAGGCTGGTCAGCCAGGCCCGGCGCAGATTCTTGTTCCCGAACAGCCCGTGGATGTAGCAGCCCCACACGCGGCCTTCCGCGCTCAACGCGCCATCCCCGACCTGCACAGCCTGTTCATTGCGCTGTGTGACTGTCAGCCAGTGACTCTCGCCTGAGGTGCGTCCCATGTGGATTTCGTACCCCTCAATTTCTTGCCCCCGAACTGTGTATAGCCAATTAGACTTACTCGCGTTAGCTATTTTTGCCCGGGCGCGATAGGTGGCTTTTTCTCCGGCAAAGGTGGTTTCAATGGGCAGAAGTCCCAGCCCGGCGCTGTGCAGCTGGCGCGATTCAATGTACTCCGGGTCATGGATAGCTTGCCCTAGCATCTGGTAGCCGCCGCAAATGCCAATCACCGCGCCGCCGCCTTCGGCGTGCTGTTGGATGGCTTTGTCCAGCCCGCGCTGGCGTAGAAATTCCAGGTCGTTGACGGTACTTTTGGTACCGGGGATGATGATGGCATCGGCCTGGCCTAGCTGCTCGAGCGAATGCACGTAGCGCAAGCGCACGCCGGGCTCGGCCAGCAGGGGGTCAAAATCGTCGAAGTTGGCGATGCGCGGCAAGTGAATCACGGCGATGTCAATCCCTTCGTCGCCACGCGTCCGCACCGGGGTCAGGTTCTCGAGGGCCACGGCATCCTCTTCGGGGATAAACAGATCATGAAGGTAGGGAACCACCCCCACAACAGGTACGTCGCTGCGCTCTTCGATGATCTGAATTCCATCTTCGAACAGAGTGATGTCGCCACGGAATTTATTAACAATAAATCCTTTGAGCAATTCTTGCTCTTCGGGCGGCAGCAGCCAATAGGTACCGAGTAATTGAGCGAAAATGCCGCCGCGGTCAATATCGCCGACGAGCAGCACGGGCGATTGGGTGTAGTTTGCCACGGCCATGTTGACGATGTCGTTGGCTTTGAGATTGAGTTCAGCCGGGCTGCCCGCACCCTCGACAATGATGAGATCGTGCTCGGCGCGTAAACGATCCATCGCCTCGGTGACTTGCTGCCAGAGATAAGCGCGAGTGGGGTAGTAGTTGCGAGCGTCGAGCGTTTGCCACGGGCGGCCATTGACCACGACCTGCGAGCGAGAGTCGGCCTCGGGCTTGATCAGGATCGGGTTCATGTCTACGTGCGGTTCCAGACCGGCGGCGGCGGCCTGGACGGCCTGGGCGCGTCCGATCTCGCTGCCATCAGGACACACGGCGGCATTATTCGACATATTCTGCGCTTTGAAAGGAGCAACCTTGACGCCGCGACGGGCGTAGCTGTGACACAACGCCGTGACGAGCAGGCTTTTTCCGGCTGAGGAGGATGTTCCGAGGATGGTGAGGGTTTTTGCAGGCATGGTTTGCTTTCGGTTTAAGGTTACAAGTTGAAGGTTGAAAGTTGAGTGTGAATTTTCAACCTTCAACTTTCAACTCAAATGGCAGGTATCGTTGAACAGATTGAGTATCGCGCCTTCGGGATACACGGCGATTTTGGTGATGGAGCAATGCGAGAGATGGAATTGCCAGAATTTGGTGATCGGCAGGTTGAGCAAGTGCCGGATGAGCATTTGCATAGAGCCGCCGTGGGCGACGATGAGGATAATTTCGTCGTTGGTGTGTTTTGCGGCGATGTCTGCATAAGCAGCGGCAACGCGCTCAGCTAATTCATGCAAGGTTTCGCCGACCGGTGGAGTGAAATGCCCGACATCTTCCATCCAGGCTTTGACCCGTTCGGGGTCGAGCTTTTCGAGTTCAGGGAAGGTGCAGCCTTCCCACTCGCCAAAATTGCCCTCACGCAAGCGCGGCTCGGCGATTAGCAGGCAATCGTGGTGCGTGGCGATGGCTTTGGCAGTATCCCGGGCGCGGCTCAGGTCGCTGGTGTAGATGGCATCGAATTTCTCCGTAGCCAGATGTGTGGCCAACTGTCTGGCCTGCTCGCGGCCGCGGGCATTGAGCGGTACGTCGCTTTGCCCCTGAAAGCGGTGGGCAATATTCCAATCGGTTTCGCCGTGGCGGGTGAGGATGAACTTCATAATAAGCTTAGAAAATATTTACCACAAAGTCACAAAGACCACTACCGAATTTCTTTGGGTCTTCGTGTCTTTGTGGTTAGTTTTCTGCTTGCAGTTTTTCTAATTTCTCGCGCACTTTGTCGGCGTGTTTGCTTTCGCCGTTTTTGGTTTTGGAGCGCACGCGCACGCCTCGCCAAACTGCGGCAATCTCACCTTCGGGCGAGATGATGAACGTCGAGCGGATGGTGCCTTCATATTCTTTGCCGTAATTTTTCTTCAGGCCCCAGGCTCCGTAGGCTCTATGGACTGTTTTCTCCGGGTTACTGAGCAAGTTGATGCCCAGATTGTATTTGCCAATGAATGCCCGATGCGACAGCGTATTGTCTACACTCACCCCGATCACTACCGCGTTCAGCCCGGCGAAATCATCCAGAGCGTCGCTGAAGTCGCAAGCTTCTTTGGTGCAGCCGGGAGTGTCATCTTTGGGGTAGAAATAAAGTACCAGCCATTGTCCGGCGAAGTTGCTCAGGGATATTATTTCATCGTCTTGATTGGGCAAGGAAAATTGTGGGGCTTTGTCGCCAAATTCGAGCATGGGGAAGGTTTCCTTTCAGAAATGAATGATGGGGGATTGAAGACCAATGGCTCCGTCTCCCGTCATCCGTCTTCGGTTACGAAAGTGTAGCAAAGACGACTACCAATGCCAACTCTGCCAACTCGTTGATGGTGCCGTAGATGTCACCCGTCAAGCCGGGGATGCGGGCCAGCACGAAGCTGGTGACAGCCCAAAGGAGCAGGATTGTACCCCCGAGGGTGATCATGCCCATCCAGCCCGCACAGAACCACGCAATGGGGAGAACGGTTAGCGTGGCGATGATGATTTCGCGCAGAGTGGTGTGCTTTTTGACAGCGCTGCCCAGCCCTTCAGGGCGGGCGTAGGGGAAGGCGTAGACGGCCAGCGTCATTGCCCAGCGACTCGCCGCGGGGATCAGGATCAGCGCCGGGGTTGATTGGCTGAATCCGCTCAGGGCGGCATATTTCATCAGGAGCAGAATCACGCCCGCGCTGAGTCCGAAGGCTCCTACTCGCTCGTCGCGCATAATCTCCAGGCGCTTCTCCGGCGTCCATCCGCCAAGCAGGCCGTCAAAGGCATCCAGCAGGCCATCCAAATGCAGCGCGCCCGTGAGAGTGACCCACAAGGCCAGCAGCAGGGCAGCGCGCAGCATATCGGAAGCGATGAAACTGAGGCCGTAATTTGCGCCGTAAAGCAGCGCCCCGATCAGCACGCCGACCAGGGGATAGAAGCCAGCCGCCCGGCCAAGCTCTTTTTCGGTGAAGAGACGCTTAACCAGTGGCGGGCTGAGGGTGAGAAATTGCAGTGCAGCGAGGAAGGGAATCATTTTATTAAGGTCTTGTTTCTACTCTTTGTCGGAAACGCCAGCTTCGCTGAAGGTCGCCATTTCGTCGAGAATTTTGCAGGCAGCTTCGATGAGCGAGATAGCCAGCGCCGCGCCGGTGCCTTCGCCCAGGCGCAAGCCCAGGTTGAGCAACGGCGTAGTGCCCAGCCATTCTAACATGATCTGGTGGCCGAGTTCTTGCGAACGATGGGCGGCGATGAGGTAATCGCGTGTCTGTGGTGCCAGGCTAACGGCGATCATTGCCGCGGCGGTGGAGATGAAGCCATCAATCACGACTGGCACCCGGTGTGCGGCCGCGGCCAAGATTGCCCCGGCCAGACCGCCGATCTCAAAACCGCCGACTTTGGCGAGAATATCCAGCCCGTCTTCAGCATTGGGCTGGTTAACATCCAGCGCCTTTTGGATGGCAGTAATTTTGCGCTGCAAGCCTTCATCGTCTACGCCGGTGCCGCGCCCGGTAATTTCTTCCACAGAGCGCCCGGTGAGGGCCGCCGCGATGGCCGCCGAAGGTGTGGTGTTGCCAATGCCCATATCACCGGTCGCCAGAATATCCAGCCCTTTTTCGAGTTCCGCTTCAACCACGGCGGCCCCGGCTTCAATGGCCTGAATGGCTTGTTCACGCGTCATGGCTGGACCGTGGGCCATGTTTTGTGTACCCAGAGCAATTTTTTTGTTTACTACAGCCGGGTGATCAAGTTCGCTGGCGACACCCATATCTACGATGATTACACGTGCGCCGACATGCTGGGAAAACACGTTGATGGCCGCGCCGCCGAAGACAAAGTTCATCACCATTTGCGGGGTTACTTCGGAGGGATAGGCGCTGACGCCCTCGGCGACTACGCCGTGGTCACCCGCCATCGTGGTGACGACTTTATGTGTGAGTTTGGGCCGTACTTCACCGGTGATCCCGGCGATTTTCACTGAAATATCTTCAAGCTGTCCCAGGCTGCCGCGCGGCTTAGTTAAATCATCCTGACGGGCGCGGGCGGCTTGCATGGCGGCCTGGTCGAGGGGTTGGATTTGGGCGATGAGTTGTTGGATGGACATGGAGACTCCTTACGGTGACGGAGGACGGAAGACAGAAGACTGGTTGTTCTCTCTGGCTTCTGTCTTCCGTCACCGGTCTATTAGAATTCAATACCGCGCTGGCCTTTGATGCCCGTATCAAAAGGATGTTTGATATTTGCCATTTCGGTAACCAGATCGGCATATTTGATCAGCGCTTCTGGTGCATAGCGCCCGGTGATGACGAGATGCAGTTCCGGGGGTTTGTTGGCTTTGAGCCAGGCGATGGTTTCGGTGATGTCGAGCCACTCGAAGTGCATCGTATAAGTGAATTCGTCTAACACGATCAGATCGTATTCACCAGAAGCAATTTTTTCTTTGGCGATTTCCCAGCCGTGTAGGGCTTTGGCAATGCTTTCGTCGCTATCTTTCGATTTCCAGGTGAAGCCGTCGCCGAGTTTATGCCATTCGATGCCTAATTTTTCAGCGGCTTTGACTTCGCCCCAGCGCCCGGTGCCTGCTTTGACGAATTGAATCACGCAAGGGCGTAATCCCTGCCCCCAGGCGCGCAACAGCAAACCCAGGGCAGCGGTAGTTTTGCCCTTGCCGTGGCCGGTGTTGATAATGACAAGACCTTTTTGTTTTTTGCTCATGATTTGTATAGGGTGGGTCTAAGGGGTGAGTGAAGCCCCTTAGACCCTGACAGGAAGATAAGACTTATTCGAATAAGTCCGGATGCAGGAATCTGGCTAATTCTTCCAGACCCTCCACCAGACGGGGGCCGGGGCGTCCGACGAGATTGTCATTGAAGGTAAAGACCTGCTCATTTTGCACAGCAGAAAGGCCTTCCCACCCGGCGCGGGCAGCGACGGTTTCGGGAGTCACGCCACCGTAAAGGAAGTCGCCCAGCAAGATGATGTCGGGGTCCTGGTTGATGAGTTCTTCCAGATTGATCTGCGCCCAGGCGCCTTCCAGAACGCTGCCGATATTGGATCCGCCCGCCATTGTGATGAGGGTATCAATGAACGTGCCCGGTCCGGATGTCCAAGGGGCGTTGGGGTCGGTGGCATCCAGTTCGTAGAAAATGGAGGGGGTTTCTTCAACGCCAGCTACTTTCTCTTCGATGGCAGCTACACGGGCTTCCAGGCTTTCGATCAGAACTGCGGTTTCTTCTTCGTGGCCGGTGATCACTGCTGTGGTGCGCAAATTCTCGTACATACCGGGCAAATCAGTCGGATTTTCCAGAACGTAGACGGTGAGGCCCAAATCTTCCAGCGATTGAATTTGCTCCGGGGCGGTCAGACCGGCTGCGAAGACCAGATCGGCATTCAGAGTGAGGATGGTTTCGGTATCAATATCGCCCCAGCCGCCGCCGATGTCGGTTTTTTCGAGAGCTTCTTCAGGATAATCTGAGAAGGCATCCCGCGCGACGATCTGCTCGCCTGCGCCGATGGCGAAGAGAATCTCCGTGTTGGAGGGGGCCAGCGAAATGATGCGCTCGACGGGAAGTTCAATGCTCACCGTTCGGCCTAGTCCGTCAACGAGTTCGAGAACTTCGGGGGCGGGTTCAACTTCTTCGGCAGGTTCCTCCGCTGGAGCTTCTTCATTGACAACCTCAGCTTGTTCGACAGTGGCTTCTTCCGCGGGGATTTCCATAACGGGTTGTTCACCTTCGGGTTCTGACTGGGGGGTGCAAGCGCCCAAAATTAGAACGAGTGCAAAAATAAGCATGATTAAGATGTTGTTTCGTGCCATTTTAAACGTCTCCTTGTGTAATATGTGATCGAATCAAAAAACCCTGTCCGAGGAGGTCAGGGTTTAATTCTTAGATGAGTATTGCTGGTTATTCCCATATCCTTGCCGCGAGGACTGTTGGAAATCGCGAAATAGGCGGGCGGCCTGGCTTGAATCAGTGTTCACTAATTCTTACAGTTGCGGGACAGCACCGGACTTGCTTGATAACAAGCGCACCGGTTTCGCCTTTAAACCTTCCCATCCGGGGGGATAGGTACCTAAATCGGATTATATGAAATTATCAATGTCCAATTGCCACCTATAATAACATAAAATTTTTGTCGGGCTTTATGATGAATGCCATATATAGCAGGACGTTTGTACTGATTTGCTCATCATGTGCAGGATGAAGTTCACGGATTGAAGTTTCCACCGGGCAAGAAAGTTGGTAGTTTTGAGAGTACCCCCACTGCGACTCGAACGCAGGTTTCTACCTCCGGAGGGTAGCGCTCTATCCACTGAGCTATGGGGGCGTAGCGGATGCGATTTTACCATAAACGGGTTGTCAAACGGAAGTCAGGTTGCAAGGGCACGGGGGGAAAGCGCGGCCAATTCGGCGCGGGTTTTCTCAATAATCTGCTGATTTTGCTCTTCGTTGCCAAAGCGTTCCAACTGGAATTTTTTGTGGGCCAGTTCTGCACAGAGTTGGTAAAAACGACGGGTATCCCGGTAGCGCCCTGAAACTAATCCCTTGAGGCGCAGCGGGACTTGTGCCCAGGCAGAACAGGCCGTTCGATACTGGGTTTTACTGATAATTCCGTGTTCAACCTCGGACAAAAGATACTTTCGGATGCGTCGTTGCACGCGGCTAATTGCCCAAAGGATGACTAGGAACATGAAGAACCAGCCGCTCCAATCGAGCAACGTCCCCACAGCTAAGCCTCCGAGACCTGAGAGCAGGCTTGCCAGCGTATTATGGATGGAATGCGCCACGATGGCGATTCCCCAACCCCCCAGAACAGCCAGCAATTGAATCCAAACCCTGCGGTTTAAGCGTGCAATTGCCAGCCCAATGCCAATAAACGCAGTGTAAAACGGATGCTGCCAGCCAACCAGAATGACGCGTACGAATACCAGCCATAATAGCCCCTCGTAACCCCCTTCCAAAAAACCATAATTATAAATATAGTAGGAATTTTCGGTGGCAGCAAACCCCAGGGCGGTAATTCCAGCATAAACAATGCCATCCAGCACCGAGTCGAACTCCCGGCGAAAGAAGAGAAAAACCAGCAATACGGCCAAACCCTTTAGGGTTTCCTCAACCGGGGGCGCAACCAGCGACCCCGTGGCCAGTTCGGTGGCGGCATCTGAGCCAGTTACCAAATAAACGCCAATGCCCAGCAGCGTATTGACTACAAAGGCGACTCCGGCAGCCACAACTGCTCCCCAAATAAAGGCGCCACCGACAAGGAGTTTTGGCTCTTTCTCATAACGATCCAGCCAATAGAGAAATCCGGCAAAGATAAGCATTGGCACGAAGCCAAAAAATAAGGATAGAATGAAGCCCATTGAATTTGCTCCGGGGAACCCGTATTCATTATCCAGTATCAATAATCAGTGACTGTTTGCAGTTTGCAGTATACTGTACACGGAATACAGTTCACTGGCTACCGAACACTTATACTACCATGCGCTTAAAAATTCCCGTTAAATATATCATCTTTTTCTTCAGCCTGTTGATTTTTGCCGCGACGGGTTGGTGGTGGTTATTTGGTTCGCTTCCCGATTTAACCGAACTCAACAGCCGCTTGCATATACCCAGCATTCGTATCGAAGACCGCTATGGACGTTTGCTGTATGAATCACTCTCAGAGAGCGAAGGACGGCATGCCGTGCTCCCGCTCGATCTAATCCCCCACGCTTTGCAGCAGGCCACCATTGCCACCGAAGATCGCAACTTCTACCAGCACCCCGGCGTGGATGTGACCGGCATCTTGCGTGCCTTCTGGATCAACCTGCGCGGCGGCGAATCGCTGGCCGGGGGCAGCACCATCACTCAGCAAGTGGCCCGCAATCTGTTGCTCACCCCCGAAGAACGTTATGAGCGTACCCTGCGCCGCAAACTTCGCGAAGCCTGGCTGGCCTGGCAGCTTTCTCGTCGCTACACAAAAGATGAAATCTTAGCTCTCTATCTTAACCAGATGAACTATGGTGGCATGCTCTATGGTGTCGAGGCTGCCGCCCAAACCTATTTTGGCAAATCTGCAACGCAGCTTGATCTGGCCGAAGCCGCGTTGCTGGCCGGAATTCCGCAGTCGCCGGGACTGTATAATCCGCTGCTGGACCCCGATGCCGCCAAAGCCCGCCAGGAAATAGTGCTTAATTTGGTGGTGCAGGCTGGATATATCAGCCCCGAGGAGGGTAAACTGGCTTCGGAGGAGGCTCTGGTCTACGCGGCGGCATCTTACCCAATGGAAGCGCCGCACTTTGTCCTGTGGGTGAGAGGCCAGCTCGATGCACTGCTTACCCCCGAGGATTTTACCCGCTCCATCGTTGTGCGCACCACCCTCGATTTAGACTGGCAGCAGCACGCCGAGCGCGCCGTGACGCAGCAACTCGCCAAGTTGCACGCCGGGGGCGACACGGTCTTGGGTCATAACGTCAATAACGCTGCTCTGGTTTCCCTCGACCCGCACACCGGCGAAATCCTTGCCATGCTGGGCAGCCCGGACTATTTCGATGCCGCCAACGCGGGTGCGGTCAATATGGCCCTCTCGCCGCGTCAGCCAGGCTCGGCGCTCAAACCGCTGATTTATGCGGCTGCCTTTGACCCCAACGCTAGCGCGCAGCCCTTCACCCCGGCCACCATGCTGATGGATGTGCGCACAACTTTCACTACCCGCGAGGGCGAAGCCTACACCCCCAGCAATTATGATCTCAAAGAACGCGGTCCGGTGTTGGTGCGCGAAGCCCTGGCTTCCTCGCTCAATATCCCCGCTGTGGCGACGCTCGACTATATTGGCCTGGAGGCGCTTTTTGCGCTGGCTGCCGATTTGAGCATCACCACCTTTGACGATCCGGATGATTATGATTTATCGATTGCCCTGGGCGGCGGTGCGGTACGCTTGCTGGAACTCACGGGAGCGTATGGCACTTTTGCGAATAGCGGTTGGCGAGTGGAACCCTATGGTATTCAGGAAATATACACATTGGACGGAGAAATGCTCTACACCGCTGACACCATTGCCCGTACCCGCGTCCTGGATGAGCGCGTCGCTTGGCTGATTTCCGATATTCTCAGCGATAATGAAGCCCGCACGCCCGGCTTTGGCCCCAGCAGCGCTCTGAAACTCGACCGTCCCGCAGCGGTCAAAACCGGCACGACTTCCAATTTTCACGATAACTGGACGGTGGGCTACACTCCCGAGGTTGTGACCGGCGTTTGGGTGGGCAATACCAGCCACGAGCCGATGTTCGATGTCACTGGCCTGAGCGGGGCGGCTCCAATCTGGCATAACTTTATGCGCTCGGTGTTGTCCGGTTCCCCGGAGAGCGAGTTTGCACGCCCCGCGGGGTTGGAACAGGTGGAAGTTTGCGCGCTTTCGGGGTTGCTGCCCTCGGAGGATTGTCCCTACCGGCGGATGGAATGGTTCATTGCCGGGACAGCGCCAAATGAACAGGATCACTTCTACCGCCGCGTCTGGCTGGATGTGGATACCGGCCTGCTGGCCGATGAGTCTACCCCAATAGAGCGCCGCATCCCTCAGATGGTGCTGGACTTACCCCCCGAAGCGCAGCCCTGGGCGCGGGCGGAGGGTATCTTGCTCCTGTCGGATGTTCAGCCTGCCAAATCCCAGGCCGCGGCCTTGCGCTTGCTTTCACCCGCACCGAATGCCACCTACCGCATCTCTGGCAGCGTACCCGCCGATTCGCAGCGGCTGCACATCGAAGCTGTGGGCGAGAGCGGGTTGCAGGAAGTTACTTTATGGCTGGATGGGGAAAAGCTCGTCACATTGGCCGCGCCGCCCTACGAAACGTGGTGGATGTTGCAGCCCGGTGAGCATCAGGCCTGGGTTGAGGGCCTTACCGCGGAGGGTGAGCGAGTACGTAGTGATGTGGTCTGGTTTCAGGTGGAAGAGTAAGTGCAAAAAATTTTCCACGAAGACACAAAGGCACAAAGACGGATAAAAAACTTCGTGTCTTTGTGCCTTTGTGGTGAATAGTTTTTTAGTTTGTTTTATTGGGATTAGGGGGTTACAACGAACAAACTCCCCTCGCCGCGCCCGTAGACTTCGGGGAAGTAAAACTCCTGCGCAGTGGGGGGGATGACGCGGAACTCGCCCGGGGTGCTGGCTCTGACCAAATAGGTATAAACATACGTCCCGGCGGGGAGATAATCCGCCGAGAGTACGATGCGCTCATCGCGCAATTCGGCATGGTCGAAATACCACCAGCCCCAACCGCGCTGCCACATATCGTCGTAGTCGTAGCGGTCAGGGGCCAATTGCTGCGGACTTGTCTCCAGGGTTTGGTCTATGGCTTCCAGTCCGGCGGGGAGATGGTCGTCAATGATGGCGTAGTGCAAGTCATTGGGGACGACTACCGTCAGCCGCGCCAGCAAGATATCGCCGCGGGCAGCCTCGGTTACCGGGATTTGGCGGTCTTCGGGGTTGAAGTAGCTACGTGAGATGACAATGCCGCGGGCAAGGGCGTTAACTTGCTCCACGGGCAGCGAGATATTCAGATGCGCCGTGTAATACAACATGCCGGGGCCATCATCGCGGGCGATGGTGACGCGGTTAATTTCATCGCTCAACATCTCGGCAATATCCAGCCGGATTTGGTGTGTTTCGTTGAGATTATCGGCGTTAGCGAAGCCGTTTTCGATGTGCGCGCCGTTGAGGGCAATCGCATATTGATAATCGGCTTGCAACTCGCCGGTGAATTGCATCCATCCAGTCAGCGCCATTAGTGACCAAGCAGTTTCCTGGGTGGAATTCCAGCGCCCCTCGGAGCGGTGAGTCATCAGCCAGCGCACCGCGTCCACATTGAGCGTGTTCTCGGGGTCTATCTCGATCAAAGCGCCCAACACAATTGCCGTGCTGCGCGTGTCAGTGTTCCAGTTCCAATAGTCACGCCATTCTTCTTCCCAGTGGATGCCGGTCGCCGAACGGATGGCAGCATTGTTGAAATCGGAGATTAATGTCTCGATGCGCGCGTCTTCCGGGTTGAGTAGGAACAGGGTTTGCGCCAGATAAGCTCGGGCATAGATGCTCAGGGATTGGCGCTGTTCGTAGAGCAGTGTCGCTTGTGCGGTGATTCCGCCGCCCCCGCCGCCGGGGATAGGACGCAGGAGGACATGTGATGAGCCGGTATGGGCGTTTTCATCATTTGCGACCTGTTCGGCGCGCGCCAGCGCGTACAGCAGAAATGCCTGTCGGTTGAGGCGGTAGCCTTTTTCCATGCTCTGAATATCGAGTAGATGGTCTTTGAGATAGCCAACACCCTGATTAAAGATCAATGGGCTGACCCCGTATCCGGCACGTTGTGCTTCGGCCATGCCCAGCACCACGTAGGCCGTGGTCAGAGAGTCGCTTTCAAGGCTGTACCACCAGCCCCAACCGCCATCGGCGTTTTGCCAGTTGTACAGGCGTTGTAGGGCAGTATTAACTTGCGTATCCAGATTGGCTTCCAGCGTGGGGTCGTTGCGTCCGGCGGCTGGCAGGGCTTGCGCGGTGAGTACATTGGGCAGGAAGCGCGAGATGGTTTGTTCGACACATTCGTAGGGGTAGTGTTCGAGATAGTCCAAACCGGCGGCCATGCCTGCCACCAAAGAGGGTTCAATCTCGAGGGTCAGATCACCTGTGGTGAGGGTTCCCATCCCCTGGGGAAGTGATAACCCCTCGGTGCGGTTGCCCACCTCGGGTAGAATCCCGGAGGTCCCCACCGTTTCGGGGACTTCATAGCGATAAACCGGAATCCCCCCCTCGGAGAGGGTCGCCAATGTAGGAGTGCTGGCGTCGCTAAATTCCCCACCCTGTGCGCTGAAGACTAAATCGACGCGCTCGGCATCGGTGTTCACGTTCCCATCCCAATAAATAACAGCCTGCTGATGAGCGGGAATTTCGACTTCTTGCGCCGCTTCGCCGCTGAGGGTGAAGCCCTCGGTGTGCAGGGTGGCGGTGATGGTCAGGGTTTCATCGCTGTTGTTGTGGATGGCCGCGCCGAGTTGCGCCTGATCGCCGACGACGAAAAAGCGCGGCGTTTGCGGGCGCACGAGCAGCGGCTTGGTGCTGCGGATGTCTTCGGTGTTCTCGCCGACGCGGGTATCCACGGTGACGGCGCGGCTGTCCATGCGCCAGGTGGTCAGATTGTCGGGCAGGGTCACGGTGACGGTGGCTTCGCCGTTCTCATCGGTGACGATAGCCCCGTTCCAGTAGGCGGTGTCGGGGAAGTCGCGGCGCACATCGGCCACGCCAAATTCGTCGTAGCCTTTAGCGCCGCCACCACCCGCGCCCATGCCCTCGCCGAGGGCGAGTTGCTCTTCAAGTTTGATGTTGTAATCTTCGATGCTGAAAAGCAGCGGCATGGCGGTGCGCACGCTCAGCGAGCGCGGCGAGTAAAAGTAGTCGAGAATGGGTTCGGCGTTGGCGGGCTTGAGCGTGAGGGTTGCCAGATCGGTGAGGGCCAGCGAAATTTCGGCGCTGACCGGCTCGCCATTATAGTCGGTGGTGCGGATGGTGTAGGTAACTTCGTCTCCCGGCCCGGCTTCGGTTTTATCGGGGGTGATTTCTACATTAAGGGCTTGCTGCTCGGCCTCCACCTGAATTTCGGCCATACCCATTCGGAAATCGGGCGGGCTGTCTTCGCCCACGCCGCGGATAACCGTCACGGAGATGTAGACGTTAGGGGCCATGTCGCTGTTGATGGGTAGTTTGTAGACCGTGCTGTTGCTCGTCAGTTGAACGACTTCGCTGGCACGGATATGGCCGCGCTCTACAGTGATTAGGGCATAGTTTTCACCGGGGAAGGGAGAAGCGATGAGAATTTCAGCTTCTTCGCCGGGGGTGTAGGTGTCTTTGTCGAGTACCAGTTCCAGCGAGCGGTCGTCGCTTTGCCGCCAGGCGATATAGTCACTGCCGGAGACCCACATACGGGCTGCGGCGCGGGCTTCGTTGCCGTGTTCATCGAGGGTGGTCACAGTGGCCTTGAAGATGCCGCCATTGGGCGGCGTGAAACTTACGCTGGTCTTGCCTTGCACGTCGGTTGCGATGCCTTCAAAGGCTGCCACCGGAATCTCTTCCACGGTGGATTCCCAGCGAATCGTCCCGTCGCTCCCCTGCACTTGGACACTGTTCCAGCGCCGTTCAACGATTTCCACGTCGAGAAGCTGCCCGGGGAGGGTTTCTTCGTCCCAATTTGCGGCCACCAGCTCAAAGGTTTGCTCCTCACCTACGCTGCCCACGTAGCGTTGCGGGCGCACACCCGCGTATACGGCGCTCTGATGCCCGATCACGCTGGCGCTGGCGCTGACGGCGTTGCTGGCAAAGTCGGTGGTGGTGGCTTCAAAGGTGAAGCTCAGGCTGGTGTCGGTTAGGCTCAAATCGGCGGGGAAGCTGAGTTCAAGCTGGCCGTTTTCGTCGGTGACGGCCTGCCCGGTAGCAATTTCTTCGTTGAAGACGAAACTCTCTTCGTAGGCGAAATAATCATCGTAGTCCACATCAGAGAAACTGTAACGGCTCAAATCGCCGCCGGGGGCGAAGGTGTAGGTGCTGGCAAACAGACCCCATTCTACATCGGCATCGCTAACCCAGCCGCCGGAGAAGAATTCGGCTTCCAGAGTCAGGGTGAAATTTTTATTGGCAAGCACATCTTCGGGGGCAGCAGCCACCCCTACCTGAAATTCCGGTTTGCGATATTCGGCCACCGAAAAATATCCAGAGCCAATATCTTCCCCGGTCACGGGGTCCGACACATAAATATCATAATAGCCCAGGGCGGCGCTGGCATCGAGCAGCAGTTCGCCGTCGAAAGTGCCAAATTCCGAGATGGGCAGCGTGGCCTCGTAGACAGAGCCGCTATAACTGGCAATCGTCACCAACACTTCTTTCGCCGCGGGCAAGCTGTAGGCCAGATCGTCGTTCAGGCGCACGACGCCTTTGAACGAAACAGGGTGTCCGGGGCGGTAGAGCGGCCGGTCGGTGTAGACGTAGACGGCGGTCTGGTTGGGCAGGGTGTAGTAGTTGCTCCAGATGCCGAAATCGTAGGGCGAAACGCCGCTGCCCCAATCGGTGCTGGCAAAGGCGAGATGCTCGACAGTGTCGGTGAGCACGTAATAGGTGGGCAGGCCGGAACCAGCGAGGGGGCTTTCATCGGCGATCTCGGCTGTATAGCGGGCGCGGACTTTGGTGTTGGTTGCCGCGCCGAAGGCCTGGGGAATCTCGATGAGCGCCAATCCATTTGCGTCGGTGGTGCCATGCCCGACGACGTTGAAATATTCATCGTACAGGCTTAGCGGGACTCCCTCGAGGGGGGTACCCGCGTTGAGGTCAGTTAGCCACACCAGGGCTTCGCTGCGCGTACTCTTGACGGTAGCGTGTGCACCTGCAATCATAATCAGCCGTTGATCGTTGGTGATTGGGCCTACATTGTCCCAGCCCTCCATATTCAGAAAATAAAATCCGGGGGGCAGGGTTTCGCCAACTTGATTCGTGAGCGTGTAGCGCTGCAGGCCGATGTCGTTGAGCGTATTGTAGTTGGGCTGCGACCACTCGCGCAACAGAGAATCTTCGGCGGGCGCGTAATCCCACACCGATGCGTTGCCGCTGGCGAGGGCGTGGAACTGGGCAGCATTAAGTTGGTACAGGCTGGCCTGAACACTATCCACATTTACATAGCGAATATACAAATCACTGGGTCCGCCCTGGCGATAGATCACCGGGCCGTAAGGCATCTCGAGGTAGGCAGTGGCGTTATAGGCCGCAGTGCGGAAGTTGAAAACGTAATCACGGGTGGTCAGATTTCCATATAGATCGCTTGCGCCGGGCAGAAGGCGCACAAGATAACTTGTGGAAGGCTTCAGACCATAAAATGAAATACTCCAATCCCATTCGTTGTAGACCCATTCTACTTCTCCGGCGGGTTGTGGTGAGAGGATCACCTTATCTTTCAGTGAGTCGAGATCCATCGGTGAGTTGAACATGATCGTCACGCGCCGCGAAAAATATTCTTGTGAGCTGTTATCGGTGGGTTCTGTGGCGCGCACGCCGGGGGGCAGCATGGATGTAAAATGCCAGTCGAGGCCTTCGGCAAGTGTTCCGCCCCACTGGTCTGTGGCCTGATCGCTCAAGAGCATATTGTAGGCGATACCTAAATCAAACAGATTTTCAGGCGTGATGGCGAGAACAGTGTTTTCAGCATCCCATTCAAATGCTACAGGGATAGTTTCCCCATTTTCGTCTTTTAGCGCGAAATTGGCTTCCACGCTGGCAGTGTCCATCGGTTGGAAGAATAAAAGTGAAAAAGTTTGTTCCAGGGGAACATCCGTGAGCCAGTCTTGGGGGCTCCAAACCCAATCGGTGAGTTCAAGGGCTTCAAGGCGCGGCGCGGCAGTTGTGAACGACCACTTATAGCTGTTTTCCAGCGCCGAGCCGTTTGTATCGCCCAGCCCGGCGGGAATGCTGACCGTGTAGGTGGTGGAACTTCGCAAACTCTCATCCGGTTGAAAGACATATACCGAAGTGTTGACCCATTCGCCTTGCCCACTGAGCGCAGGTGAGATTTCGATCGGAGTGGGGAGATTAGCCTGTTCTTCAGCAATTTGCAGCGCAACTACCGGGCGATTGAACGCGATGGTGATAATGGCATTATTCTCAACCTCGGTGGCCTTATCGGCGGGGAAAACCTGGCTGATTTGTAATTCCCCAAGCGTGCTGAAGATGAATGTTTCAGCTTCGGCGAGGGCAACACCGTTTTCGCTCTCAGCACTCGTGTTGAGAGCGGCTGTGTAGGCTGTGCCGGGTTCAAGCTCCTGCGATGGGGTGAAGCGCAGCGTATCGACTTGAGGCCATGTGATCACACCTTCGAGCGATTTACCATCCGAGTCGGTGATTTCCCAGGCTGCCGTGGTGGCGGACTGATTCATTGCCTGATCAAAAATAATGTCGATACTGCCATCCAAGGGCATTTCCTGCCCGCCGAAGGGTATCGTGCTGCTGACGCGCGGAATCAGGGGGTCGCCCTCATCGGAGGCTTGAAAAGAGGATGTCGGCGTAACCTCAACGGTTGGTGATGCGTCAGGTGTGCCGCAGCCAGCGATCAAAGTCAGTGTGGTGATGAAGATCAAAAGGATGATGGGTCGGGTTTTCATAGGTACCTCCGTGGAGGAAGTAAGAAATTTACCACAAAGACGCGAAGAACAGCCAATTGTTTTTCTTTGTGCCTCTGTGTTTTTGTGGTAAATCATTCTGGCTATAACCTGAAATGTTTTTGGCTGGTTTTGCACATCAATTAGTATAACGTTTTTGTCCCCCAGTGCGCAATCCCCCATTTAGCCCGTTGCCCTCACCCCCGGCCCCTCTCCCAAACTGGGAGAGGGGGGAATGGGCTTCGCGTTAGTTTGCTTTCAGTAATAATTTCGTGCGCTGGATGCGCGCCGTCAGCGGGTCAATCCCTAATGCCAGCAGCACTTCGTCGGGGCGGCCGGTTTTGCCTGGTAGCGTGCTAACCTGTAAATGCAGCGTACCATCTTCGTTCAGGCGCAATTCCTCGATCAGGGGACGCAGGTCATATCTCTTGCCGCGTCGATCCTGCAAGATTTCATCTTGAGCGAGAAGTGCATCCACCGTGGAAGCTATATCCTGAGGGGTCTCGCTCAAAATGATGTGATAACTGGCCGCGTAAATCAGATTTTGCAACTTAGGGCCGGGATTTATAGTCTCGACGATTTCTTGCACAACAATGCCGGGAGGCAGCGCGCGGGTCAGTGTTGATTCTATTTCCTCGAGCAGAATCTCATCCTCCAGCCAGACTTCGATCAATTCGGCTGCGCCGGTGAAGCCCAACGGCAGTGCCGCACCAAGATTAATTTTCGGTCGCGGGTTAAATCCCTGACTATAAGCCAGCGGCAACCGCGCCCGGCGCAGTGTGCGTTCCCAGGTGCGCTGTAAATCCAGGTGGCTGGTATAGCGCATAGCATCGGTTTTGGCGAAGGTTATCTTTAGCCTTATCAATTTATTATCCACTTACGGCTTCCTGTTCTCGTCTGACGGCTACGCGCTTATTTTTCACTTCCGGGCATTTCCATTCCTCGCCGGGGTGTTCGCGGCGCAAATTGGCAAATGTCGGCAAAATGCCGCATGCAAAGCACTGTTCACGGCAGTCGATGCGCGTGCGCCCATCCAGGCTCCAGAGATAATCTTGGGTCAGGAAGGTTTTGCGCACGGTTGTGCTGAGATGCTCCCAGGGGAAAACTTCGTCGAGTGGGCGTTGGCGGTGCGTATAGAATTCTGGTTCTAACACTGTGGCGGCAAAGGCAGCTTGCCAGGCTTCGTAATTGAAGAACTCGCGCCAAGCGTCAAATTTGGCCCCATTTTTCCAGGCCTGATAAATAACTTCGGACATGCGTCGATCGCCGCGGGAAAGCCAGGCTTCAAGCTGCGTTTCGAGGGGGTTATTCCAACTGAGTTTGAGTCCCTTACCGCGTAGTTCTGACCGGAGCAATTCTTGTTTGGCGCGGATTTGCTCAATCGAATCACAGGAAACCCATTGAAAGGGCGTGTGTGGTTTGGGTACGAAAGTGCTCACCCCGGCGTTGACCTGGGCGCGCTTGCCCATGGTGTCGCGTCCCACGTTGCGCACTGCTTTACACAAATCGGCGATAGCCTGCACATCTTCCAGCGTTTCGGAGGGGTGGCCGATCATAAAGTAGAGCTTAATCGTCGGCCAGCCGCGGGCAAAGATTTCGCGCGCCGTATCTAAAAGCTGCTCAGTGCTGACCGGCTTGTTAATAATCTGGCGCATTTTTTCGGTTGCGGCTTCGGGGGCCAGCGTGAAGCCGCCTTTACGTCCACCTTTGAGCGCATCCATCAAATCCACCGAGACACTTTCAATGCGCAGCGAGGGTAGCGATACCGAAAGGTGTTCGCTATCGAAACGTTGATGCACTTTTTCCACCAATTCGACAACGTTTGTATAATCGCTGGATGATAGAGAAAGCAAACTGATTTCTTCAAAGCCGGTGTGAGCCAGCGCTTGTTCAATTGCCGAGAGTACTTCTTCTACGGGGCGCTCGCGCACCGGGCGGTTGACCATCCCCGCGTGGCAGAAGCGGCAGCCGCGCGTGCAACCGCGCATAATCTCGATGGGGGCGCGGTTGTGGACAGTATCTACATACGGTACGATGAAGCGCGTGGTTGGCGGGGGCAGCTTGGCAACCACGCGCTTGGTGATGGGCAGCGGCGCGTCTTGAGTAAGCTTTTTTATGGATGCGAAAGTGCCATCATCGTTGTAGTGGGCTTCGTAGAGCGAAGGTACGTAAACGCCGGATATTTGGGAAAGTTCATGTAATAGCGTCTGACGTCCGACATCTTGACGTTTTAACATCTGCACCGCTTCCACAATCTCCTGAATGACCTCCTCTCCCTCGCCAATCACAAAAGCATCCACAAAGGCGTGCATCGGCTCCGGGTTGTAGGTTGTGTGTCCTCCCGCGATGACCAGAGGATGCTCCGGGCCGCGCGCCGCGCTGAATAATGGAATCCCCGCCAGGTCAAGTACATTCAGCGTGCTGGTGTAGAGAGTCTCATAGGGCAGCGTAATCCCGATGATGTCAAAATCCGCCAGAGGGTGTTTTGTCTCCAATGAATAAAGCGGAACCTGATGCTCCCGCATGGCAGCTTCCATATCTGCCCAGGGGGTATAGGCGCGCTCAGCCAACACGTCACTGCGCTGGTTGAGCAAATCGTAAAGGATTGCCATCCCCAGATTTGACATACCCAGGTCATAAATATCCGGAAAAACCAGAGCAACTTTGGTTTGAACCGTATCCCAATCTTTGACCACCTGATTGAGTTCGCCGCCGGTATAACGCCCCGGCTTTTGCACGGTGGGGAGAATGCGTTCGAGCTTAATTTGAATTTGTTGGGGTGTGAGCATTGTGGGTTGAAGGTGAAATGTTGAAAGTTGAATGTTGAACTTTTAACATTCAACTTCCAACTTTCAACCCAATTTTCGATTTACTCAAAAATCCATTCGTCGTTGGCGCGTCCCCAGGCGACGAGTTCTTCGGGTTTGAACCATAAAGCTATTTCCAACTCGCCATTTTCGGGGGAATCGGAGGCGTGGGTGATATTGCGGCCAACCTCGAGACCAAAATCGTGGCGCACAGAACCGGGAGCGGCTTCGGTGGGGCGCGTAGCGCCCATCGTCTGGCGCACAGCAGCCACGGCATTGGGACCTTCCCAGACCATTGCCATCACCGGGGCCGAGGTGATGTACTTAATTAGACCTTCGTAAAAGGGCTTGCCCTTGTGAATGCCGTAATGGGTTTCGGCTAAATCCTGGCTGACTTGCATGAATTTAGCGGCGCTCATTTTTAGACCGCGGCGTTCTAGACGAGCGATGATTTCACCAATCAAGCCGCGCTGCACGCCATCGGGTTTGACGATAACGAATGTTTTTTCCATGATTTTCTCTCCATTGATTTTGAATTGTTTTGAAAAAATGCGGCGTTTATCCGCAACAAAATAAGGATAGGGCTTATGCACGTTCGCAAGAGTTGGCCCGAAAATAGGGGTGTGGGGAGGCCCTTCGCCTTTGCGTTAAAAATTGCCGAAAAAAGGTGACAGTCAAATGTGAAGTGACTGTCACCTTAGGGTTTTCTATCGCCGGATTTTACCAGAGATTAGCGCTTATTTCATATGTAAAAGTTTTTCAGCTTTGGAATATTGTTCCAGCGCGGCGTCCAATTTGTCGGCTCGCATATACGCATCACCGAGGGCCTGGGCAATCTCCGGGTTTGTGGGATTAATCTGGCTGGCCTGCTCCAAATCGGCGATGATGTGGTTGACGCGTTTGCCTTTTTTGAGCAGCTTCGCATACACTTCAACGGCGTCTGAAACTTGCCCTTCTGTCAGAGATCGTTGAGCCTGAATCTGGCTGGCATGATGCTCGTCTTCGGGTTTGACATCAATAGGCATAGCGCTTGCCGGTTCACTCACCGCAGGCTCAGGCTCGGGTGCCACAAGTGGAACTTCGATATCGAGATATGAGCGCAATGTGTTGATGGTTTCTGTATCAAATCCTTCGATGGTGAGCAAGTCTTCAAGGCTTGAAAAATCACCGTATTTTTCACGATGCGAAAAGATCAATTGCGCGCGTCTGAAACCCATCCCTGGCAAACGTTCCAGATCGATTAACGAAGCACTGTTGAGATCAAGTTTTTCGATTACCTCCATCTCTGGGGTTTCTTCTCTCGTGGGCTTCCAGGCATAATCAGCGATTTCTTCAACGGCAGGCGTTTCTGCAGCGCTTTCTTCAGGCTCTATATCCGCGGGTGTGCGCCCGACTTCTTGAATCCAGGTGGCATCATCTGGGGGCGGGGCGTCAAAGCCTTGCAACCAATCAGGTAATTCATCATCCGTTTGGAGAATAGGTTCCGCACTCTTTTCTTCTTCAGTTTCATCGTCAAAATCCAGCCACCCCGTTTCGGGTTCAGGCTCCGTAGCTGCTTCCGGGGAAGATTCGGTGCCGACTGCGGCAAGCCAATCGGGAAGGTCGGCGAGGTCTACTTCTTCGGGAGTTTCTACGCTTGGCGCAGTTTCCATGCTTTTCAGCCAGTTGGGTAATTCAGTATCTTCCGCTTCGATTTTTTCGCTGCTATCGGGTTGGGATACTTCCTCAACTGGGGTTGCTACGGTAACTGGCTCAGCTTCATCCATGGGGATTTCCGCCGCGAATGCGCTATCTTTCAGCCAATCCGGGAAGTCATCTGGCGCGGGTTGGACTTCCGCAGGGGGCGTTTCGTCTTCTGCAACCGGGGGTTGGCTCTGTTGCACGGTGCTTTGTACCCAATCCGGGGGTGTTTCACTACGTTCTTCTGGTGTGGAAAGAAGCTCCTCTTCCGGAACGCCTTGTTTGGCGGCCAAACTTTCTAGCCAGGCCATTGCGGCATCTGCATCGGCGAAATCGGGTTCGGCGCTTTCCTCATCTACAGGTAAATCATCTGTTTCTGCTGGTGCGACATCAAACTCCGAAGTTGGTCCCGCTGCCGGTTGAGGCAGCCATTCGGGAAAATCGGTGTCCGAATCTTTGGCGCGGGTTTCAGCAGGCAATTCTTCTTGACCGGGTTGTACAAGCCATTCCGGGAATTCTGAGTCGCTGTCTGGTATATCGAAGCTTGGCGGAGAAATATCGTCGCCCTCTTCGAGGGCGTGCGCGGCCTCTTCACGCCGCTGGGTTGGGCTTGGTAGCGTTATATCATCCGGTTCCTGCGTTTGTGCCAACAGATCATCGATTGATGTTTCGGAAGCGAATTCATCTAGCCAGTCGGGGAGACCATCATCGTCTGCATCTTCGGCGGGAACGGCTGCGGTAACGGGTTCTGCTGCCTGAGGCTCGGTGTCAGCAAGTTCATCCAGCCAGTCGGGGAGACCGTCGTCGTCATCTTCTGCGGGAACGGCCGCAGCAACGGGCTCTGCCGTCTGAGGTTCGGTGTCAGCAAGTTCATCCAGCCAGTCGGGGAGACCGTCATCGTCTTCAGCTTCTACGGGAGCGGCCGCGGCAACGGGTTCTGCCGCCTGAGGCTCGGCGTCGGCGAGTTCATCCAGCCAGTCGGGGAGGCCGTCGTCGTCATCGTCTTCGGCGGGAACGGCTGCTGTAACGGGTTCTGCCGCCTGAGGCTCAGTGTCAGCGAGTTCATCCAGCCAGTCGGGGAGACCATCATCGTCTTCATCTTCGGCGGGAACGGCTGCGGCAACGGGTTCTGCCGCCTGAGGCTCGGTGTCGGCAAGTTCATCTAACCAATCAGGCAAACCATCGTCATCGTCATCAGCTTCTGCGGGAACGGCTGCGGCAACGGGCTTTGCCGTCTGAGGTTCGGCGTCGGCGAGTTCATCCAGCCAGTCGGGGAGCCCGTCGTCGTCTTCTTCGGCGGGAGTAGTGTCAGTTTCCTTTTCGTTTTCCAGCCTTTTTAGGAAATCGGTGACTCCCTCTGAGTCTGTGGGGGTATCCCTAACCATATCTTTTGCGATGGCGTTGGGGCTGGCATCCAACTCTTGCAGCCAGTCGGGAATATCATTGTCTGTGTCTGCATCTGAATGAGAGGATGATTCTGCCTCGATGTCTTCAAGCCAGTCTGGGGTTTCGTCATTTGCGACAGAATGTTCGGGCATCATTTCTTCTTCGCTGGCAGTCGATTTTTTGTCCATGGCTTGCAGCCAATCGGGAATATCAAATTCATCATCCTGAACAGGCGCTTGCGTAGGCGTATCTTCAGCAGTATCGTCTTCCGCCGGCCAATCGGGGAGGTCTGCTTCTTCCGGGGTCGTTGTAGGGGGTGTTGCAAGTGTTGGGGAGTTTTCATCTTGCAGCCAATCTGGGAGTTCATCGCTGCCCGATTGTGGCTCGTCGCCGAAGAGTGACTCTAGATCGCTGAGGTCTTCTTTGGCGTCATTTTCATCGCGAATTTCGGTCAGGCCTGCGGCCCCAGCTATTGCACCGGGAGCCATATCGCGCACCCAATCTGGTAGATTGCCTGCAATAGCTTCGCTGTCAGTGGATTCTGCGCTTTCGTCATCCAGGTCAAAGAAAGCTGATTCTTCACTGGTTTCGCCTGACGAAGGTGCCCAGCCCGAATCTCGCATCCAGTCGGGGATGGCATCGGCACTATCGTTGGGGGTGAGATCATCGCTTGCCGCGGGAACTGGCTCATCATCGGAGGCAGCAGACAGCCAGTCGGGGAGATCACCCTGGGAGGATTCCGGTTCGTCCAATTCCACGCCTAGCGAGGCTGCCCAGGATGGCTTTCCGTCCGGGGCGATAGAGGCAGCATCATCCCATATCAACTGTTCTACTGTAACCGCTTGATCGGGGATGTCGTTGACGGTGGGTGTGCGCGGTGATACGTGCGCTTCATAAGGGTCAAGTGCTTTCAGGCGTTGAAGGCAGGTTTCGCGATCGTTTTGTCGTTCGGTGCCTTCGAGCAGGTTGACCAGAATTTTATTGGCTTGATAACAAAAGGGCAGGTCGCGTAGTAAACGGCTGCTGATCTCAATAGCTTTGACGGGTTCATCATTTTGCGCATACATTTCGGCTAAAATAACCAGCAAGTCAGGTCGCTTTGGCTCTTTTGCCAGGGTGGCGCGTAATTCGGAAATCGCTTGTTGGTAATGGCCGCCGCGTGAATACATGCGCGCCAGAGCGCCATGTGTCAGCCGCGCTTTCATCGGATCAGTGCCGTCGCGTTTGGTATGCAGGCGGCGCAGTTCTGCTTGAATGGCAGGGTTGTAGGGTTGTATCTCGAAGGCGCGTTCCATGTGCCATAATGCTGAATCGAGATTGCTCTCATCTTCGCGGATGATGCTCATGCCCAAATGTGAGACGAAATCATCGGGAATGGCGGAGAGGACGCGCTGAAAAATGTCGGCTGCACTGCCGTAACGCTGGGCTTCCAGGTAAGCTTTCCCCAGCAGACGGTAAGTTTCAGTATGTTTGGGATAGGTTGCAAGAATGTGGCGGCAATGTGCTACTGCCTCATCGATTTGACCTTCCCCGATGGCCGCTTCAATTTCGCGCAAATATGCTCGCAGGGGGATTTTCGCCATAAGACTACCCTCGCTTCATAACTCGAACTTGTGAAAAGTGATGATTATGGACTTGTAAGAAATTCATCACAATTTGTCTGATATGCAATCTGTTTACATTTTAACATAATTATGCGGATGTTTTCTGCTTTTATTTTGCTCTTTGGGAATTGCCGTGAGAAACCTTTTATTCTGTGATCCGGAATTCAACCAACTCCATTGTGCCCGTTATTTCGATGGGGAAATTAACCCCATAGAGTTTGGCGCTGGCTTGCTCAATCTCTTGTTTGAGCAGTCCCACATTGGGCTCAAACCACAGGTTGTTTTGCAGTGTGATGGTTGAATCTAATGACATGGAAGCACCATCTTCGGTAACTTCGGCGACAAAGTCGAATTCAATCTGGCGTTCGAGTTTGATAGCTTGTGGATATTCGCCCGCCCGCACGCTGACGGATTCGAAGATGGCTTCGCCTGCGCCCGGGGTATTCCACTGCACACTGAGAGGGCTCTCTTCGAGCTTGCCCGAGGCTTGGTTACCCTCAATTTGGGCTTCGATTATTCCCGAGGCGAGGTATTCGCCGCTCCATTTGGCATCCCAGTTTTGCTCACTGAGAGTTGCATAATTGGGAGCAAAAACGCCGCTTTGATGCTCGATGACCAAATTTCCATCGACTTCGCCGAATAAGAAGCCAAGCATAACTATGGGAAATGAAAGAATAGCGCCATTATTGCATTCGATGATGGTTTCCGATGTAACTCCGGTTCCCAGTGAGAGCATGTGTAATGTGGCCTGGTTGCTGTTGACCTCACTAACCGTCAGGCTGATCTGGCTGGTTTCGCCCTGGGAGGTGATTTCATAGATCCATTGATAGCCGGGGATCAGTGGGTAAAAGGTGTTGGCACATGCGCCACCGTCAGCCGGGGGTGGTGGAACCAGGCCATCCCCGGCGAACTCTTCGGGATTTATCTCGCTGCTTTGTGAGGGCGGATCATTGGCAATTTCGGGTAGATTTTCTGCGGGAGTAGTTTCAGGAGAATTCGATGCAGCGATTTGTGATACAAAACTGCATGACAGGCTGGTCAATATTGCGATGCTGAGCACAAACACCACCTGCTGTGTTGCTCTGTTTATCATGTGGACTCCTGATGAAAATTCATATTATTGTGAGCTATATTGGGCTTTTGTTGCCGCGCGTATGGATTTTGAGAAAAGTGAAATGCGATATTTCTATGCTGAAGCCAGGAAAATCAGAAGAGTACCGAAGCGAGTTCATTACGATATTGGCGCGTAATATTATTTTCGTCGCCGAGTATTTCAAATAAACCTAACAAGACCTGGCGGGCTTCATGATCCCTGTAGTTTCTTTCCTGTTTCAGAACTGCCAGGATGCCATCCATCGCAGCGGGGAAATTTCCTCGCCGGATCAGGCGGAGTGCGTGCTGGTATGTGGCCTCAAGTGGTGCAAGTTCATCACTGCCACTATATTCAGGGCGCTGCAAGGCTTTAGCCAGCGGTATCAGTTTTTCAGAGGCTGTATATTCACGACTGGTTGGAAAATTTCCAAGAATATCCAGAGCGTCGTCAAGCTGATTCATGGCGAGAAGACTTTTTGCTAATCCGAGTAATGCGCCCGGGTGTTTGGAGCGTTCGGATAGAACTTCACGAAAGGCGCTGGCTGCATTTTCCCATTGCTCCAAAACCAGCAGGCTATTGCCCTTATCAAGAATTAGATCAGCATAGCTGGGAATGATATGTTGGATAAATTTTTTGATCTCATTCTCTGATTTGATGCCGTTAAATTCGGCAATGATGTGACTCTCACGGAAGGCTTTTACAGCGGGGATGGCGCGCACATTCAGGCGCATAGCCAGTTTTTGATTTTCATCCACGTTCAGACGCGCCAAGCGAAAACTGCCATCACCCTGAAGTGCCAACGAGCGCAGAACAGGTTCTAGAGTTTTACAAGGAATGCACCACTCTGCCCAAAAATCAACCAAGACAGGTGTTTCTTGCGAATATTCAATAACTTCGTATTCGAAATTAGCTTCGCTGACGTTGATAATATTTGACGCATTCATGTTGGTTTATTCTTTATATACGATGTGGTCTCAACAGTAGAACGGCTGCGCTAATTCTACCAGAATAGGTTGGAAACGGCGAAAAAACCGGCAGTACTTTTGGGTATAAAAAGAGCCGGGTCAACCGGCTCACTCATCATTGGGGTCTGTCATACCGGGTTGGTGCAGGTCTGTGACTTCGCCGTGAATATTGATTGTGATGCGAAATCCAGTCATACCCATATAGGTGAGACTCTCTTCGGGGATGCCGATTTCAAAGATGCGCTCAAATTGTTGGTCCATATTCTTGAGTTGCGTCTCGATCATGGCGCGCGTGAAAATATCATCCTGCCCCAGCATTTTTGCGGCCTGTTCGCTGAGTAAGTCTTCGTGACCAGTGATCATCTCTTGCATCATTGCTAATACCTGACGATCAACCTGTTCGGAGGGGATATGCCGCCGGAATCCGGCATCATCCACAACGTAGCATGGCTCATTGCCTACAAAGGCCGTCTCAACGGGATTGCCGTTCTCATCGTAAATCAAACCATCAAATAGAATTTTTTTAGTCATCGCAGTTTTTTAAAGGAAACGTGGTTGATTAAATGATCCGCATCGAGTTTATTGTACCCTAGAGCAAATGCCTGAATCTATAAGCGTTTTGTTAACTTAAGAGTTTGCGCCGCGGGATGGTTCACTGCAATAGAGAAATCCCAGAGATTTTTCTCTTTATGAAGACTGTTTACCCTCGATGGTCCCCAGCAAAATAGCGGCGGCAATCCCCAGGCGACGATCAAAGCGGTGAGCTTTATCGTCGCTGAAATCAATATCCAGTTGATAGCTAAACAAAATTGAAGCGCTGGCGTAAATCAGCCACACGTCCATCTGGGAAGAGTATGTCATAGTTTTGCGGCAGCAGCGTGCCGAGCAGCAGGCGGCGCAGTAATGCGTAGCCCACGCTATCTTCTTGTAAGATGCCGATGGGTTGATCGTAGGCATCCAGCACTTCCCATTCATCGCGTAGCATTGAGCGCAATCCCTTGCGACGCAAGACCCCCACTTTGGTATTGGAGAAGCTATCTACAACATCATACGCGGCTGAAAAATCAATGATCTGGCGCGCCTGAATATTGAGTAATTCCTGAGTCATATTCTCATCCGAGAAGACGCGAATATCCTCCCGAAGTTTGAACATTTTTTGCTGGCTGTAAAGCAGTAATGCCCCATTGGGTGCATAGACACGAAACTTGCCGGTCAGAGCGAAAACCTGTCGTTTGAGTAAATACTGGTTGTATTGAAATGCTGAGTGCATGGTTATTCTCCTAAGTTTTTAGTCGTACTTATATGACATCGACCCGCGTCCCCGTTTCCTCCTGGACGCGTCGCTCGCTGGCAGGTACCACCGGCAAAGTCCAGCGGTAAAGCCATTTAGCGGCTTGCGATGGCAGGTTAATACAGCCATGACTGCGCGGTTTGCCATAATCATTATGCCAGTATGTGCCGTGGAAAGCAACACCAGTATCGGTAATATAGCTTACCCAGGGAATGCCCGGCAAGTCGAAACCATTGCGGGCTAAATTCCCGGCGGCCATGTGGCGTGAGGGCATCTTGTGGTAAGTATAGTGTCGTCCCAGGGGTGTAAAAAACTTACCAGTGCTATATTCCGCACCGGTGGAGGCCTTAATCATAATAATGGGTTCATCATATTCGTAGGCAGTCACCAATTGTTCAGTGGTATCCACTTCGATACGTTTGGCTTCCTCCGGGATATTCGGCGAGAGCGGACCTAATTCTTCATCTGGAATGATGCGTAAATAGCGCGCCTGGACATAGTATTCAAATTCCCAGCGATCATCGGTCACGCGATACCACGGCACGGCGTAGGCATCGAGTAGCATATCCATGACCCAATGGGTGGTTTCGTAGTAAAAACGGTAGGCAGTATTGCTGCGGGTATCGGCTTTGCGAAAGGCATCGGTATAGGGTACAGTGATTTCGGCAAGTTTGCCTTCGGGCGGAAAATTATAAACCGGGGCATTGAGCCGAGTTTCGACGGGTTGCACACCCCCGGAGTGGACATATTCTCTCTCGGCAAGGCGAAACCAGACGCGGTTGTGAGCGGGCTCTTCGTCCCCGAACACGACTTCGGCAATGGGGAAAACGGTATCTTCCCAAATTTGCCGTACCATCGCGCCGCTCAGCGATGGCTCTTCGTATACCGTGATCTCCTCGTAGATGGCGCGTCCTTGCTGGACGGACTCGGAGACTGGGAAAAACTGCTTAAACGGAGCCAGCCCCAGGCCTAGAACGCTCACCCCGCTTAATTTTAGAAAATCTCTGCGCGAGATCGAATCGGCCATATTTATGGATGCACGCTCACCATTGTGCCTACTGATGCCCAGTTGTAAATCCATCCAGCGTCATCGGTGATCATATTCACGCAGCCGTGGCTCATTGGTGTTCCGAAGTTATTATGCCAATACGTGCCGTGGATGCCATAACCTTTATAGAAGTACATCGTGTAGGGCACATCGGGCAGGTAATAGCCCGGCCCAGCCATATCGGCATGCAGATATTTGACGTAAATATGAAACTGCCCGGTGACAGTGGGAAACTGCCAGGTTCCGGTGGAAACTACAAAAGATTTTACCAGATCATCGTCAACGTATGCGTATAGACGTTGGTCGGAGAGATCAATATCAATCCAGCGTTCGCCGGTGCTTATAGACGCAGGCGGTTGGGTTTTGATCGTTGTTGGGGTGGGCGGCGGTTGCGTCGGTTGGGGGGTGTTTGTGGGGAGTGGCGTTGGGGTGATCGAAGGTGTGAACGTCGCGGTTGGTGTCAGTGTATTGGTCGGCGTTGGGGTTGGCGTAAACGTGGGCGTTGGTGTGAATGTTGGGGTAGGGGTTGGCGTGCGGGTAGCCTTTCCGACATCAACTTGTGCCATTGGTAGCGCGTTTTCCTGGGCAAAAACGGCTGGTAGATTGGGTGGACGGTACCAAAAGATGAATCCAGCCAGGATGATGATAATAATCGTAACCCAGGGGGTTAAAATTTGCCGCGGGCGAATGAGTGCCTGTGGTGATACTTCGCCAAGCAGGCGCGGATGCTGCGGTTTGGGAGACGGTTGCGGAACCTGACGCCATCTTTGGATGGCCCAATGCATACCGTTGCGCGCTTTTTGGCTTTGGGGGTTAATTTCGAGGGCGCGTTCCAAATAGGCCAGACTGGCGCGGGGCGAAGCAACGACTGCCAGAAATAGCCACGGTTCCTCGCGTTCGGGGGCCAGCACGGCGGCCTGCTCGGCCCAGCGCCGCGCTGCACGGTGGTCGTTGCGCCTGAGCGCTTGCTGGGCTTCGTGCAGCGCGTGTTGGGCCTGTGACCAGTTATTACTCATCGGCAGGAATGGTGATACTTTCGTTTTGCACGTAGCACACCAACCCGTCGGCGATGCCTTGAGCGATCAGGTCTTCGTCCTGTGTCAGAATTTGCCGGTCGAGATTCATAAAGCCGGTTTCGATAATCACAGCCGGAGTTTCATTATTGATCTCTTCAAAGGCATGATATTCTGACATATCGCCGGTGATGCTCAGGTGTTCGGTCAGGCCAGTCGCCGCGGCATAGCGCGTACGCAGACAGGCCACAAGACGGGCGGTGCGTTCCAGGCGCGGATTTCCCTGGGAAGCAGCCACTTTGAATCCGGTGGCGACATCGTTGATATACGTACACGAATCAGCGTGGATCGAAATCAACGCAATGCCGGTGTAGTCATTCAGCCGGTCATCGAATTCGTACATCATGTCAACATCAAAACCGGCTTCGAGCAGTTTTTTCTCTAACTCTCCAGCAATAACCTGATTAATACTTAACTCGGTCAGACCATCCGGGCAAACTGCGCCGGGGTCGGCATCATCACCCCAGTGTCCCACTACAATCCCGATGTGCGGTCTGGGGCGTGGCGTGGCGGTGGGCCACTGCAAATCATCCGGGGTTGGCTCCTGTTCTTTGAGCGCCTCGGCGATGCGGGCACTGAAATCGCCAGAAAAGGGGTTGATCGGTTTCGCAGCCGTAAAGAGGGATGCAATTAAAAATGCCACGCCCGAAATCGTAAAAAGCGAGATCAGCGTTGTAGCGAGCAAGCCGGGCGAATTCTTGGGGGCAGTTGATTTGCGTTTCATAGTATTCATAGTACCGAAAAGGCGGTTGAATGGCAAGTCTTTCAGGTAAAATAGGTTTGGATTCGATTGCAAGAAAAGAGCCAGATTGGGAGAAACGCGTGAAGGAAGATCAACTTAGCCCCGCAGAGTGTGACCAGCTCTTGAAGCTGGCGCGTCAGACTCTGGAAATTGTACTGGCCGGCACCCCCCTACCGGAACTCATTCTCGAAGATTATCCCGAAAAATTACGCTTGCCAGGAGCGACCTTTGTCACCCTGACAAAATCCGGCCAACTGCGCGGCTGCATTGGCACGCTCGAAGCCTTTCGCCCTCTGGTGGAAGATACCCGTCAGCATGCCATCGCTGCTGCCACGCAAGATTACCGCTTCCCGCCCGTACAGGCCGACGAACTGCCTGCTATCGCCATCGAAATCTCGCGCCTCACATCGCCTGTCTCCCTTGAATACGCCTCGCCCGACGATCTCCTGGCTCGCCTGCGTCCCGGCGTGGATGGTGTGCTGCTGCGCGATGGTTCGCGCCGTGCCACGTTTTTGCCTCAGGTTTGGGGAAAAATCCCCTCCCCGGTCGAATTCCTGAATCAACTCTGTCTTAAGATGGGCAATCTCCCTGATGCCTGGCGCGAACGAAATCTGATTATCGAAATCTACCAGGTCGAAGAATTTCACGAATAGACGGTTTTCGCCCTCTCCCAGATAAAGGAGAAATTCGGGATAGGGGTATTTCTTCATAACTCCTTCATAACTCATCTATATCTTCTTCACATGGGGAAACTAAACTTATCTCTGTAATTTGGGAACAACGTTTCCCTCAAAAGGAGATTTATGATGAAGAAAACACAGCTTTTACTCTCACTGTTTATTTTGATATTTGCCGCCGGTTTCGTGGCGGTATTCGATGCCGCCGCGCAAACTGCGTTGAGCGATGCAGAAATTGACGCGCTGGTTTTTATGCGCGAAGAAGAAAAATTGGCGCGAGACGTATACCTGACCCTCTACGACCTGTGGGGCATGCCAATTTTCAATAATATCGCCAGTAGCGAATCCGCTCACATGGAAGCGGTGTATTCCCTGCTCGCCATCTATGGCATTGACGATCCGGCCGCAGGTATGGATGTGGGCGAGTTCACCAACCCCGATTTGCAGGCGCTCTACGACCAATTGGTGGCACAAGGCAGCCTTTCGCTGGCTGATGCCCTCAAAGTGGGCGGCGCTATCGAAGAGATCGACATCCTCGATCTGGAAGCCAATCTGGCGCAAACCCTTAACGGCGATATCATCGCCATCTACGAAAACCTGTTGCAGGGTTCGGGTAACCACTTGCGTGCGTTTTCAAATATTCTCACGCAGCAAACTGGTGAAACCTACATCCCCCAGTACATGGATCAAGAAGCCTATGATCTGATCTTGAGTTCGCCTATGGGCAACGGCTACGGCGCAAGCCAGGGCCAGAACCTGGATGCCGGGCAAGGCCAGGGGCAGGTAGATGGGAGCACTGGCAACGGCGGCGCTCAAACCACCGATCAACCCGTCAGCGGCGGTATGGGAAACGGACGCCGCGGCGGACGCAACAACTAGTTATTCGAGCCGAGTAAAACGATTAGTCACGGAGTTCGCAGAGAAAACCCTTAAAAACATAGTCTTCTCTGTGAACTCTGTGACAAAAATCGATAAGACAAAATCACGATTTTTCATCCAATAAGGAAATTTTATGAGTAGAAAAAATACTTCCCACGATCCATCGGCTGGTTTCTTTCAGCGTTTACGAAATACGCTAGGGCCAAAGGGCATGCCCACCGATGACCGCGGTCGAATGCGCATGGTTCTCGATAGCATGATCTTGCACATCCATCCCGCAAAAGTTGATGTGCGTACCCTGCGTTTTAGTTATACCTGGGGTCTGGGTGGCCTATCTGCACTCCTGGTGGTGCTGCTCATGTCTACCGGCGTATTGCTTGAAATGAACTATACCCCCAGCCCGCCCCAGGCTTATCTTGATATTCTCAATTTGCGTACCAACGTATGGTTCGGGGAGTTAATCCGCAATATCCATCACTGGAGCGCGAATTTACTGGTAGTGGTATCTATCCTTCATTTGCTGCGCGTCTTTTTCACCGGGACCTACCGTCCGCCGCGTGAAACCAACTGGATTATCGGGGTTGTCATGCTGCTGTTGGTACTGGGCGCTAATTTCACGGGTTATCTGCTTCCCTGGGATCAGTTAGCCTTTTGGGCAATTACCGTAGGGACCAGCATCGTTGAATATGTGCCTCTGGTTGGATCATGGCTTAGTAATCTGCTACTCGGCGGCCCTGAAGTCAGTGCAAACACGCTGCTTAATTTTTATGCTCTGCATATCAGTGTGATCCCGGTCAGCATTGTCATGTTGATGTCGTATCACTTCTGGCGCGTGCGTAAGGATGGTGGACTCTCGATACCCAAGACCACCGCTGAGTTGGCAGCCCCCGAAGAGGAAACCACACGCTCCGAGCGCGTCACCACCATCCCGCATCTGGTGCGCGTTGAACTGATCTGGGCAGTGACATGGATTGCGGTCATGCTTACGATTGGCATGCTGGTCGCGGCCCCGCTGGAAGGAATCGCCAATCCAGATGTTAGCCCCAATCCGGCCAAAGCGCCGTGGTATTTTATGGGCTTGCAAGAATTGCTATTGCACTTCCACCCGGTGATCGCGGCGGTGCTGATCCCTGTGCTGGCCCTCGGTGCGCTGGCCTTGTTGCCATTTTATGATATTTCTCTGGAGAGCGTGGGTGTGTATTTCCGCTCGTGGCGCGGCCGCTATCTCACCTTGATCGCAACCAGCCTGTCACTATTCATCACCCCCATCTGGGTTTTGGTCGATGAGTTTGCCCTGAACTGGACCGACTGGTTGCCCGGCTGGCCGACCTGGATATCAAATGGTCTGCTACCACTTTCGCTATTGCTGCTAGGTTTTTACCTGCTTCAAGCAGCGCTACGAATGATCTTTAAAACCGATCGGGAAGAGCGTATCCTGATTGGGTTCACCTATTTATTTGTAGCCCTGATTGTTCTGACAATTATCGGTATTTTCTTCCGCGGCGAAGGCATGCAATTGTTCTGGCCCTGGGAGATTGTTCCCGCTCATTAACCGGAGTGATTGCATTATGACTGAAATAAACGACACTACCGTTACCCGTCGAGATTTTTTAAAAACCGCCTGGAGTGTGATTGGCGGGATCACTGCCCTGGAGGCTGGCGCCCTGGCCATTGCGTATATGCAGCCCCGTTTAGCTGAAGGCGAATTCGGCGGGGTACTCACCGTCGGCGCGGTGGGAGATTTTCCTCCCGGATCGGTTACCCACATCACTGACGGGCGTTTTTATCTTGCACGTTTTGAAGATGGCGGCTTTTTGGCAATCTATCAGCGCTGTACGCACCTTGGCTGCAGCGTTCCCTGGGAGCAAACTGAAAATATGTTTATTTGTCCCTGCCATAACTCGCAATTTACTTCCGATGGGGATGTGCTTAACCCACCAGCCCCGCGCCCGCTGGATCTTTTTGCAGTCAGTATCGAGGAGGGCATCATCCAGGTGGATACTGGCAATTTGATTGTCCGCGACGGTTTTGACCCCGCGCATGTGGTTTACGCAGCCTAGGAGAATGACGAATGAAAACCAACCGAATTGAAATCTTGATCGGTATGATCGCCACATTGCTGATTGGCACGGGGTTGTTGCTGTATGCCCTACAAGAGCCTCAGCGCCTGGTTGTGGCGCAGGCAGCTCAAGAGCAGGCCGATATTGATGAAGCTATAACCATTTATGCTGAGAACTGCACGATTTGTCATGGCATGGCAGGGGAGGGCATTGGCTCGAATCCACCCCTGGATAACGAAGGTTTACGCGCAACCGATGCCGAAACCCTGTTTAAGATTATCTCGCGCGGCTTGTTTGGTACCTCCATGCCAGCCTGGAATCAGGAAGATGGTGGCCCATTGAGTGATTATCAAGTGGGTCAGTTAGTCTCCCTGGTTCAAGCGGTGGATTGGCAGGCTGTGCAGGACCGCGTGGTCAACCTGGGATTGGTGCCCCGCATTCCTTTTGCAGCTGAACCGGATCCTGAAGTGTTGGCGTTGTTAGCTGAAATGCCCGGGGGTGAAACTTTGGCCCTGGGGATCACTGTCTATGCCCAGGAGTGTGTGGCCTGCCACGGCGCTGATGGCGTTGGCACAGCTCTGGCCCCGGCGCTTAACGACCCCCTGGTAAGCGAGAAAACTTGGGAAGAACTCGAACGCATTGTGCGTAGCGGTGTCTCCGGTACGCTGATGGCAAGTTGGGAAAATGCCCTCGAAGATGAAGAAATTTCTGCGGTGCTGACTCTGCTCACCGAGTGGGATCAAGTCCCCGCAGGCGCAATTCCAGCGCCCGAGGTTGGGCCGATCCCGGTCACAGCGGAGAGCCTGGCTTTGGGCGAATCGCTATTCGCTACAAGTTGTTCCTTCTGTCATGGCCCCGAAGGACAGGGAACCCAACGCGCCCCATCGTTGAATGTCAAAGGTTTTCTGGAAGATACCAACGATCAGGCCTTGCAGCAGATTATCACACTGGGTGTATCCGATACTTCCATGCCCGCCTGGGGTGACCGTCTGACCGAAGCTGAAATTCAGGCTATTGTGGGCTTTATTCGAGCCTGGGAACCTAATGCTCCCGAAGTTGCCGAACCGGCGCGCACTGGTGGTGGCCCGTGGTGGCAAACCGAGGGTGACACAAACCCTGGACAAAGTGGACAGGGTGGCCGAGGCGGCCAGGGACGTGGTGGGAGTAACACTGCGAATGAAAATACAGCCGCAGCCGCCACGGACGCCGAAAATGCCGCTACCGGGAATGGCAACAGCAACAACGAAAATGGGAATAATGGTAATGGCAGAGGTGGCGCATGGTGGCAACAAGATGAAACCCAGCCACCGGGTCAGCAACAGCAACAAGACACCGTCGCCCAGGCGGATGCTATGTCTCAATCCGAAACCCCGGTTACAGAACCGCAAGTTGCCCCCGATGCGACCCAGCAGGCCGCGGCAATGCTCGATCAAGCGCATGAAGACGGACAAGGCGGTCCGCCGGAGTGGGCTGGTCAGGAGAGTGGCGCAGCAGGTAACGAGCAGGGTCACGTCGATGGCGAGATTCCGCTTTTCTTGCTCCCTGATGAACAACCGCTGAGTTGGTCTGAGCGCATGGATGCGCGCGCCTGGCTGATAGCCGCTACCGCGGTGATCGTTCCTGCGTTCTTGCTGGTTGTTGGCTTGCTGGGCATGATACGTATGGGCGTGTTTAGCCGAAGAACACGTGTGGTGTAGGCAACTCTTCTTTAATCGATCTTTGTTTCGCTCTATCCTTCCACGCGGAGATTTCTACAAAAAAGAGTGCGCATGATGTTTGTGCACTCTTTTTTATACCAGCAATTTGTGCGGGAGTGCCGTTATTCACTTTGCGACAAATCGCCTGTTGGTGCATTGCCTGTGCAAGGTTTCACAAAATATGCAAAAATTCTTCACAACATCTTCACATCTAGTCGATACACTATAGGCAATTGAATCCCCAATGGTTTTGTTATCTCAGGAGTATCTGCATGGCAACATTGAAATCGGTTTCGCCCCGTACGCGTAATAATTGGTTGATTGACTTCGGGCTGTTTTTTAGCGGCCTGATTAGCTTTATTTCGGGAATTTACTTTTTGTTCTTACCCATCGGCGGCTATCAGGGCGGGCGCAATGCCAAGTATGGCATCATCATTTTATTCGAACGCCATACCTGGGAATCCTGGCACTCCTGGGTTGGCCTCGCGATGATCGCGATTGCAGCGATCCACATTCCGCTGCATTGGGCCTGGATCGTGAATATGACCCGTCGCGTGGTTAATAAGGCGCTGGGGCGCGCCCAGAGCCTTAGCTCGGGCAGCAAATTCAATCTGTTGATTAACAGCACAATTGGCCTGAGTTTTCTTTTCACCGCGCTCAGCGGTCTGTATTTCTTTTTCTTCTCCGTCGAGGGTGGCACGACCGGCGTTACGCTGCTTTTCAGCCCCGCGGTTTGGGATTTGATTCACACCTGGGCTGGAACCGCGATGATCGCCGCGGCTGTGCTGCACTTTGCCATTCACTGGAAATGGGTCACGAAAGTTACCACCAAGCTGTTCAAAACCAGATCACGTTTGGCTCAGATTCCAGTTCGCAGTTGACATAAGGAATAATACTGATGAAAAAAATTATTTTGTGGACGCTCTACGCGGGGTTGGTGTTGGTTCTGTTTGTCGGGGCGGTGAATCGCACCCAGGCGAAGTTGGGCGATCTATCGCAGCCCGACGGGTTGAATCAGAGCGAAAACCAGGTGCATGAATCCGATGAATACACAGACGAAATGCCCGTGCAGAATGTAGTGCAGGTTCAAGGGGTGGTTGTAAGCATGTCCAACCGGGAGTTGGTATTGTCGCTTGGAGATGGGTCAAATTTGGGGATTGCGCGGCGTTCCTGGCGTTATGCCACAGATCAAGGCTTTACGCCGCAAATTGGTGACCCGGTGAGTGTGACAGGTTTCTACGAGCAGGATAGTTTTGAAGTCATCTCGTTGATAAATCTCAACTCCGGGCAGATGGTTCACCTTCGAGATGAGTCCGGACACCCCTTGTGGGCCACGGATCACTAAATATGCTCGAAATATTCCACATTGAGTACGAAAACTGTCGCTTTGCGCATCATCGGTTCAATCGTGGGGACGCAGTTTTCATTAACAATCTGAATGGCCTGATCGACTTCTTCGGCAGGGACGCCGATCATTAGAGTGCTGCGTCCTTGCCGAAGAAATCCGCCGCTGGAGGCGATCCTTGTGACATGGTAATCTTGCTCCATCAGCGCATCGGAGACGGCATCTGTATCATCGTCTTTAAGAATTGAGATTATCATTTTCATAGCCATTAATAAATTTCCTCATATCGTTCAATTTCAAAACTAAAAATTGAAGCGCCCCCAGTTGTTTTTTGAGCGGTGCTATTTGCGCGCGGTTGGCAGTTGCTCTTTAACGCCTGGATGGCAGCCTCTTCTTGCTCTTTTGGGATACCCATAATAAATGTGCTTATACTTTCTTTTCGAAAACCGCTAGTACTTGAAAGTCGAGTGAGCGAATAGCCCATTCGGTTGAGCGTATTGGTAGCATTTTCGGCGTCGTGTTCCTGAATGAATACCGTCAGCAGGGATTCAATTTCTTGCGGTTGAGAATTATATTTAATGATTGCCCAGTGCGATTCGGGGTCTGACAACGCGAGGTCTACTTCGCCAATGAGGTGATTGAAGGTATTTTCAGTAATCACGCCATCGCGTAGAAGAGCTTTGAAAGCGCTGCGTTGTGCGAGCAGGGATTCTCGCCAGGCGGTATCCAGTTCTTCGGCTTCTACCTGGGGGTCGAGTTGAATCACTTCGCCAACGGCGTTGCTCAAGGCGGCGATGCGGCGTTGAAACAACACCGTGAGCATTTGCCAGCTTTGCTGGGAAATCAGCCCTTCCTGATAGCGTTGTTCCAAGTGGTTATGGGCGGCGCGGGATGCCACCGCTCGGGCGTGCCGCCGCTCATATTCATCTTGGGTTTGGCTGCGCTGAACGAGTTTTAGTTTGCGCACCAGTGGCCCCAGCGTGATGCCCTGTACCAGTAAATTGAAGAGTACAACCCCGAAGACCATCGCCTGGAGTTGGCCGCGCAATTCTCCGAATTCAAGCGGGAGACCTAGCGCCAGCGCGGGTGCCAGAGCGCCGCGCAAGCCACCCCAAAAAAGTACATGCCGCCAACGCAAGGGAATATTGGCGCTAAAGAATCGTAAACTATAAACAACCACGGCGCGCGCAACCAGTACTGCGCCAATCGCCCATAAAATAGCTTGCCAGTTGGCGAGTAGCATAGCGAGATTGATTTGTAAGCCGATGAGCAAGAAAACCAGATTAGTTGCCAAAAAGGCAGCGTATTCCCAAAAATTGTAGACCACAATGCGCGTGGTCGGTGACATACCTTTGGTTCCCAGGTTGCCATTGACCAGCCCGGCTGCAACGACAGCCATCACGCCGCTCACACCGATACTCTCGCCGACCAGATAGGCAGCATAGGCCAGTACGCTGGTCAGTGTGGTTTCGAGTAAATGGTCATCAATGCGGCTGATGATTTGTGAAAGCAGCCAGCCGATAATGAAACCGACAAATAGCCCGCCGCCCGCCACGCTGACGAATTGTGTCAGGCTGTTGGCTACGCTGAAATTGCCTGTCAGAATGGCGCTCAGGAGCAAATTATAGAGCACGATGACAGTGCCATCGTTGAGCAGGCTTTCGCCTTCGAGCAGTACTTGCAAACGTTTCGGGACGCCCAGTGAGCGAATGAGGGCAACAACGGCATCGGGATCGGTGGCGGCGACGAGCGCGCCGAAGAGCAACGCGGTTTGGATGCTGAATCCGGCACCGAGGGAGATCACCCCACCTACGAGCAAGGTTGTGATCAACACTCCGGGGATGGTTAGGATCAAAATCGGTTTGAGATTGCGGCGCAAATCATCAAGATTTAGGTGGTATGCGGCTTCGAAAACCAGCGGCGGAATTAAAATTCCCAAAATTACATCTGATGCTATGCTGAGTTCAACTTGTTCAAAGAATGTCAACCCAAAACCGACCAACACCAAACCTACAGTGTAGGGCATGCGCAGGCGGCGGGCGGCAATCCCAACCAGACTGGCTAGAAAAAGCAGCAGGATAATGCGTTCTTCGATGAAGAATAATTGTTCGGATGACATGGATTAGACACGATTGAAGTTTTTTACATTGAGCACGTATAGCGTGGCTTGTTTTTTCTCAGGCTCAGAGGAAATTTGGGCGCGGATAATCTTGAGGGCATCTTCAACCAACGAGCTTTCAGCGCCGATCATCAGCGTGGTTGCGCCATCGCGGAGTAAACTCCCTGTGGTTGCCAGGCGTGTGACCCGGAAATTAGCATCAAGCAGGGCTTCAGACACGGCTTCGCTTTTCGCGTTATTGATGATAGCTATGATCATTTTCATAGTGTATTTCCTCTTTTACAGGTTTTTGCTTCGCACAAACAAAGTAACTGCTCCGGTCACAGCCTTCGCAGAAAAAATTCTCTTTTTTTGTTCGAGGTTGAGCAGTTACCAAACACCTATAATTCTTCGTAGCGTTCTACCTCAAAAGTGAAGATTGTCGCGCCGCCAATCGTTACGGCGGTTTCGTTGGTGTCATCCAGGTTTTTAGCGGCCAGAAATTCTACACGTTGCTGACTGGCTCTGGTGATTGCGCTGGTGATATTGCGGTCTTGCCCTTCAGGAACCCCGGCTATTAGTGTGACATTTTTTTGCCCCAGAAATCCGCCAAAGCTGGAGAGACGTGTAACGGGGATGCTCAGGCGGTTTAACGAGGCGATCACATTTTCCACATCTGTTTCCTGCACGATAACTGTCATAATGCCGCAGATATTCTGGTTGTTGCGCTGCATCATCAATTCAACCAGATTCGAACGTGGCTGAGTGAGTGCTGTATCAACTTCGCCAACGAGCTGCACATAGATTTCTTCGGTAACGATCCCATCCCGTAGCAGCGCGTTGAGTGAACTGCGTTGTGAATGCAGCAGATCGCGCATGGCATTTTCAATTACATCGCCCTCGACTTTTGGATCAACGTGCAGGGCTTCCGTGACGCTTTCTGAGAGCGCTTCGGCGTACTGTTTGAGCGGCTTGGCCATCAACTCCCATACATACGCGGAGAGCAACCCGCTTTGATATTTTTCTTCAAGGCGGTCGTAGGATGCCCGCGCCATCACCGCGCGGGCATGGCGGCGCTGGTATTCTTCTTGGGCTTCATTTTTTTGAATGAGATCCACTTTATTAATCAGTGGTTTCATCGATAATCCCTGAACTAACAGCGTGAATAGCACCACGCCGAAGGCCATCGCCTGAATTTCGCTGCGCTCAGGGCCTAGATCGAGGGGCAGACTTAGCGCCAACGCCAAAGAAATCGCGCCGCGTAGACCACCCCAGTAGAGAATATGTTTATACGAACGGGGGATTTTTTTACTAACCCAGGAAAGACCGTAAATGCTCACGGCCCTGGCGACCAGGACAGCCAGTATTGCCCAGAGAATAACCTGCCAGTCGGCGAGCAACAGGTTTAGATTGATCTGTAGCCCAATCAGCAAGAAAACCACAGAGTTGGCAATGAAAGCCGCGTATTCCCAAAAATTAAACACCAAAATGCGAGTCGATGGCGACATGCCGCGCGGGCCGATATTCCCGCTGACCAAACCGGCAGCCACCACCGCCAAAACACCGCTGACGTGGAAATGCTCGGCAACAATATATGAACCAAAAGCCAGCACGGTAGTCAATGTAGTTTCAATCAGCGCATCATCGATAAATCCAATCATGCGTGAAATCAGCGCTCCGAGAACAAACCCGATCATCAACCCCCCGCCAGCAACCCAAAAAAATTCAAGCACACTGTTCAACGGATCAAAAACTACGGTATCGGCTACAGCGATAGCAACCATCAGATTGAAAACTACGATAGCAGTGCCATCATTAAAAAGGCTTTCGCCTTCAAGTAATACTTCCAGGCGTTTGGGAACACCTAGCGAGCGGAATAAAGCCACCACGGCAACCGGATCGGTTGCGGCAATCAGCGAGCCAAAAACCAGCGCCAGGGGAAAGCTAAAACCTGTGCCAAAGGCAACTACGCTGCCCACAAGGAAAGTGGTGATTAATACACCTGGAATTGCAAAGGTTAAAATTTGTGGAAACTCTTGCCACAGATTTTCGGCTTTGACGTGAAAGGCAGCTTCGAAAATCAGGGGTGGTACCAACAGCCCTAAAAAAATTTCGGGTGGAATATAGATTACGTTTGCCCCGCGTATCAACGAGAGCGCCAATCCCATCAGCACTAACCCAACCGTATAAGGCAAGCGCAACCGCGATGTAACCAGCCCCACCAGCGAAGCGAGCAGCAACAAACTAATTACGATCGTAACCATAACAGTAATGCGTTCGGCTTCGTTGTCCGCGCTTTCCTCACTGGCATTCACTTCAGCTTCTGTTTGTGCTAATGCATCTGGCACTGGGGCAAATATATTGCCACTTGCGCATCCGGCCAGCAAAATGGAAAATAACATTACTATACTAAATAAGTGTTGGCGTTTTTTGATTTGAGTCTTTTTCATTGAAAACTACTCCACAGAAACCAAATGCGGGTCAGAATTTTTCACAACGGCGGTTTGCCCACCGGGAAAAGTTACTCTGGTTTTCTGGCGATCTTTATAAATAGTGAGGCCGCGATATTTTATTGTCACCGGCCAGGGGAATGGATTGTATCCTACTAGCATCACTTTAGTGGGCGAAATCAGACGAATACCGAGGGTTTCCAGAAAAAGAGGCAAGGGTGCTAAACCTGGCAAGGCATGACGCTCGCCAACCCCTTGAGCTGATTCGGTGTGATAATGGTGAGAGAAAGCCTTATGTTTCTTCAGGTTAAATAGCACCGCGCTCATTAGCCGGGCAACAAGCTCGGCGGCCTCGCTCTGATACCCATACGCCAATAACCCTCTGCCGATCAGACTGCTCCACATCACCGATGTATTCTCGCAATCTCCGCCGGTGCTTTTTTGTGCTTTCGGCGGGCATAGGGGAATGCCATAGGGCTGCCAGAAGCGCTCCGGGTTTAGCAGCGATTTTCGAATGATCTGTTCGGCTTGCTGGAGCGTTTCGGTTTCGGCCATCAAGGGCAAGAATAGGGATATATCTTGCACGCTTAGATTCATCACCTCAATGTGGACATGGTCATCAGGTCCAATATCGCGCACATCGATGAATTCCAGCGATGTATATACGCGTTGGCTGGTGACCGAAGTTTGCGCTAGCCGCCATTGCAATTGTTCAGCGGCGATGTGTTCAACACGCGGCTTGCCTGAAGAACCGGTGCCATGGATATATATATTTGCCCGGCGTGGCGTTTCGGAATGACCTTCAATCAGAATTACCAAACGCACGGGTTCATCAAAATCGCTGTGGAAAGCAATTTCGCCAGGGCCATACTGATCGGCCAGAATTTTTCGCCCGGGGCTGTGATGGCTTTCACGGTCCCAAATACGATACATGGCCGCGGATTCATCCCATGCACTTGTAATTGCGCTTTGGAGGTTGTCCGCCAAAGATTGCAGCGCGGGGATCGCCTCGGTTCGTTCCAGTAATTGAGCCATTTTAAGCAGGGTTTGAATTTCGGCGTAGAGTAACGCGCACAATGCCGGGCTTTCGCTGGTAGAAATATCGGCACCCTGGGCATTGGGTTGCCACGGTGAAAACGTGGGATGTCCCTCCAGATTGATTTGCATCAAATTTGCCCATTCCGGAATACCATCGCCATCGCGGTCTTGTTGGGAGGAAAACCAGGCTTTAACAGCTTTGAGCAGTTTGGGGTAAACCTCGGTTAGAAATTCTTTATCTTCTGTAGCCTGATAAATCTTCCAGGCAAGCTGCGTGAGCATGGGCGTAGCCATCATATTGCTACGCTGACCGCCCAGGCCGGGCTTCCAGTCTATGAAGCCATCCGATTGTTGTATGCTGAGAAAATTTAGCAACAGACCGCGGGCCAGTTTTGGATAGGCGGGCAGTAAGAACCCGCTCAGGAAATCGGTTTCCATCGGGGGTTGACCGTTCCACGAGTGGGAATAATCACGCCCATCGTCGCGCGCCGAATATCCCTGATCGGGTTGGCGGCTAAGCACAAAGGATGGATGCGGCAGATGTTCCGTTGGTCCGCAAAGTAATCTCAGCGCTGATTTTTGCGCCAGCATAAAGGCCGCGTCCCAATCGGGGTCGCCGGTTTCAATCTCGATCAAACCGGCATTTAACGCGTCCAGACGGGCAATCTCCTTCTCCCAGGGGCGTGCTACCTGGCGGCGGGCGCTTTCAAAGGATTCTTGTTGGCCACCAGTGGCGCTCAGGCACCAGCGGAATGTGCGCGAACCCCCTGCGGGCAAATCCAGGTCTAGCGCCAGCGCCGGATACGGTCCCGAACTGACGTGCGCTCCGCCGGTTATAAACAGCACCGGGGTTAGGTCACCGGTTTTGCCGAACAAGATGGTAGCTGCTTCCATCTCGGCCGGGTTCATGCGTTCGCCCTGCTGATTAGACGATAGCTGCGCCCCCCATTCAAAACGTAATTCGCGCGCTGAAAGACGTTGGTTGCTAATATAAATTCGTCCGGTAATGCTGTGCGAATCCGGAACCCAAATCTCCAATTGGACGTTGATTCCGGTGAAGGGCGCAAATGTGGATAAAATATAGTTGGGATATACTCGGTGAATGCGCGGCGCTTCAGCAAATGAATCCGGATTGGATATGCTGGTATCTCCCTCGGTGAAGCGCGGGAACATGCGCAGGTTGAGGGCGCGCAGGCCAAAGGTAGTGTGCAGCGCAAACGCCGAAGGTTCGCCCCCACTGAGCATCAGTTCCCAGATATGATCGTTGCCGTAATCGGTTGGCCCGCAGCGCGCATCCGCGGCGAGAATATATTCCCCAGGATCGTTATGTCCGAGCTGCCACATTTTCATAAGAAGATAATAACCTAGAAAGGCCTGCCAACAGGGGAGGCATATATATTTATTGAACTGCGTAACTTGATAATGTCACATTACTGAAGAAGGTGGTCGAAAAATTGGGGTGCGGGCAGGGTGTAACCCTGCCCGCACCCCAATTTTTCGGAACTTTCCGCGAATGTGACCTTGTCAAAGTAAGTCAAATCCAAAATATTGTAAGAGGATACACACGAAAGGTCAAAGGTTTTGTGCTAGAATCAAGCGTCAGTCGTTTATTGTCAGTGGAAACAGGAGCTATTGTATGACAACGTATCAGCCCCGTGGTATGTATTTTGAAGAATTTGAACCCGGTCAATATTATATCAGTGCCGGGCGGACGATTACCGAGAGCGATATTGTTGCTTTTGCAGGTCTTTCGGGAGATTATAACCAGATTCACACCGACGCGGAATATAGTCAAACAACTCCCTTTGGGCAGCGTGTGGCACATGGTTTGCTGGTTACTTCAATTGCATCTGGTTTGGTGACACTCAGCGGCATGATCGAAGGTACAGTTTTGGCTTTTCGCGAAATCGTCAGTTGGAAATTCACCAAACCTGTATTTATCGGTGATACGGTTCATGTAGAAACTGCGATTATTGCCGTGAAAGCCCTGCGCCGCCTCGGTGGTGGTGCGGTGGAATTGGAACTCAGTGTCAAAAACCAGGCCGATGAAGTTGTGATGAAGGGTCTGTGGAAAGTGCTGATTGCCAGCCGACCTGAATAGAATAACCCTCAGGGGTTTTAAGGCAGTGACCCGATGACAGAAGAGAAAAATTCTCAAGCCGAAGACCCGCGCGAACGCTTCCGTCGCTTACTCGAAGAGGCCGAACAAACCGAGCGCGAAGCCAATACTCAGCCCAATCTTGTCGCAGAGCAAGCCGATAAAGACGTGCGTAAGGAACCGCCTCAACAGCATTTTCCCTCTACATATTTGGATTTGGTGAGTGGGCAGTCACCGATGGATCGCGCGGACTCGGGGGACACCAAGCCCGAAGCTGTTCAGCCCCCCGAATTGGACGATCCGATCCCCCTCGAGGTGGATTCAGGCAGCGATGATTTTTCCACCCTCCCGCAGGAAGAGATCACCACCCCACCGCCGCCCAGCCTGGGCACCACGCCTCAGCAAGCCCGCCCGGCGTTGGATACCCAGGGGATGCCGCTGCCCCGCCGCGTAGATGAACTGGATATGTCTGCAACGCAGGTGATGCCATCCGCGTTGGAATCAGAACTCCCCCCCTCGGGGCAACGCGCCAACTCTTCCCCCGCCCGCCCGCCGGTTCGATCATCACCACCGCCTAAAAAGCCTGCCCCTCCCCGCTTTAGCCGCGAGCAGATTGATCGCGGTTTGGGGTGTTTTTTGCGCATGTCATTGCTGGGGACATTTATCGTGATCGTTATGCTGTTGATCGCCGGTTCCGCCGGGCTGATCACCTATCTGCGGATTGCCAACGACCTGCCCGACCCCAGCGATTTGCGCGCTCGCGTCTCGCAGTTTGAAACCACGCGCATTCTCGACCGTAACGGCAACTTGCTCTACGAAATTATTGACCCTAATGCCGGGCGGCGCACCTACATCCCCATCGATGAGATGTCGCCATATCTGATTGCGGGCACGCTGGCAACTGAGGATAAAGAATTCTACAACCACCCCGGTTTCGATGCCATGGCGATTGTGCGCGCCTTCTGGCAGAATATTTCCAGCGGTGAAACCGTTTCAGGTGCTTCTACCATTACCCAGCAACTCACGCGAACTTTGTTCCTGACGGCAGAAGAACGCACCCAGCGCACCTATATGCGTAAATTGCGCGAGGCCATTCTCGCCGCTGAAGTCACGCGCCGTTATACCAAAGATGAAATTCTCGAAATTTATCTTAACGAAAATTATTACGGCAACATGGCCTATGGGGTAGAGGCGGCCTCTCAAACCTATTTTGGTGTTTCGGCGCGCGATCTGGATTTAGGCCAGGCGGCCTTCGTTGCCGGTCTGCCGCAATTGCCATCCGTATACGATGTGTATACCAACCGCGAAGTTACCCTGGAACGGCAGCAAACGGTCTTGTTGCTGATGTTCCAAACCAGCCAGGAGCAAGGCTGTATTCTGGTGAGCAACAGCCCCCAACCGGTATGCATTGAAGCCGCCGAAGCTGCCAACGCGGCCACCCAGATGGAAAGCTACGAATTCCGCCCGGCAGAAGTGCAGATGCGCTACCCCCATTGGGTCAATTATGTGCGCTCGATTCTGGAAGAACAATTTGACCCGCAGACAATCTACCGCTCTGGCTTTACGGTTTACACCACGCTCGACCCCGGCCTGCAAGATATTGCCCAACAGGTAGTTACCGATCAGGTAAATGGCCTGGCCGATAAGCATGTCACCAATGGCGCGCTCATCACCATCCGGCCCAGTACCGGCGAAATTCTGGCAATGGTTGGCTCCGCAGATTTTTATAAAGAAGAGATTGACGGTCAGGTCAATATGTCGGTCAGCCCGCGCCAGCCGGGGTCTTCGATTAAACCGATCAACTATGTGGCGGCTTTCGAGAAGGGCTGGACGCCCGCCACGCTGATCTGGGACGTACGCTCGGAATTTCCGCCCTCCGGCGACCCCAACGACACGCGCCCACCCTATGTTCCGGTGAACTACGATGAGCGCTACCACGGTCCGGTGACGGTTCGCACCGCATTGGCAAATTCATTCAATATCCCGGCGGTCAAAACCCTCGATTATGTGGGTATTTACGATAATCCCAATACACCCGAAAAAGACGGCATGATCGCCATGGCCGAGCGCTTGGGAATTACCACTTTTACGCGTGACGATTACGGCCTCGCGCTGACCCTCGGCGGGGGCGATGTCTCTTTATTGGAATTGACCGGAGCCTATGCCGTCTTCGCCAATGGTGGGCGACGAATTCCTCCGGTGGCAATCACCCGCATCGAAGACCATCTGGGAAATCTCGTCTACGAATATGAACTCCCACAGGGCGATCAGGTGATCCGCGCTGAGCACGCCTTCCTGATCTCTTCGATCATCTCCGACAATCAAGCCCGCGCCCCGATGTTTGGCACCAACTCGCTGCTCAATCTGCCGTTTCAGGTGGCTGCCAAAACCGGCACCACCAACGACTTCCGCGATAACTGGACTCTGGGTTATACCCCCGATGTTGTCGTTGGCGCCTGGGTAGGCAACGCCGACTACACCCCCATGCAGGGCACAACTGGTCTTTCTGGCGCGGCCCCGATCTGGAATTCCTTTATGCAGACCGCCGTGCAGCAACTTACCGGCGGTAACCCGACGCCTTTCAATCCGCCATCAGGGCTGGTTACTGAGGTGATCTGCGCAGTTTCTGGCACCGAGCCTTCGCAGTGGTGCCCCAGCCAGCGTAGTGAATACTTCCTCGCCGCGCAGCCTCCGCTCTCCAAAGGCTACGATTTATGGCAAAAAGCCAATATCGATACCTGGACTGGATTACTGGCCTCCCCGGCTTGTTCCGAATTTACTGAGAGTGAACTCGGCCTGAATGTGAGCGATCCCTGGGGTGTCAAGTGGATCAATGAAACCGATCAAGGCCGCGACTGGGCCAGAAGTATGGGCTTTGAAGAGCCTTTCTTCTTCACCCCGCAAACCGCCTGCTCGGCCAGCGACTCGCGCCCTGAATTGCAACTGACCTCCCCCCGCGATGGTGATGTTATCAAAGAAAACCCAATTGTGATCTATGGCATGGCCGATGCCACCAGCGATTTTGCCTCCTATCGTTTGGAATGGGGCCACGGACATGATCCGGTAGATTGGGATACATTGCGGCAAGGGGATTCGCCGGTCGATCAGCCGGATGATCTGTACGAGTGGGATGTCAGCGAACTTGGCCCGGGGGTGGTGACACTGCGCCTGAGCCTGTTCTCCACTCGCGGTACATCTGCCGAAACGATGATCTCCATCGATCTGCAGGTACCCACCCCCACGCCGACGCCCACCGATTTGCCTACCTTCACCCCAACGTCCACACAGACCTTCACTCCCACGGCGACTTTCACAGCCACCGCCACACCGACCAATACCCTCCCGGCGACGGCCACTTACACCCCCACGGCGACATTGCCCGCCACGGCAGTGCCATCGGCAACGCCTTCGGTGGTACCTTCTGTGACGCCAACACCGTAAAGAACAAAAAAAGAGCAGATAATACGCATCTGCTCTTTTTGGCTCTTTGGGAATTGATGGAGTACACCCAGATATGGGGGTGGAGTAAAATG